>JAHXHU010000225.1 GCA_025656375.1 Candidatus Thiodiazotropha sp. (ex Ustalcina ferruginea)
ACGAAGTGTCAGTGACCAGGACGGCAGGGGCATGAATAGGCTGTCAAAGATCGAGTGTCTTTTATGCCTGGGACGCATAAATGACATCACAAGATCGAAGACTCACTTGCCGCTCGAAATCGACCCAGTCGATAAACCGACTGAGTGTTTCAATAATCAATGGACTCATTTCGAAATCACTGAGACCCTCTTCGAAATACTTTGCCACTTCCGCCTTCAGTGAACTCAAGTAATCAAGATAGGTCTCTGGCACCTCACGACCGCCTGTCCTGCCATGACCGGGGATATATATTTCTGCTCGACTCTCCAAAGCCCGCTCGATGGCTACGATATTACCGCTGAAGGTGCCGCTATCCATCTGCCCGAGTCGCTTACTCATGACATTGTCACCCAGAAAAAGAATCTTCTGTTGCGGCAGTTCAATCATGATATCGGAGTAGCTGTGAGCTTTAGGTTCAAATAGGATACGCAGAGTCACCCCGCCGATCGTCAGCTCATCCCCATGGGCTGCAGATTGATTAGGTGGGACTTCCAGGGTGCCAGCGACGGTGCCCTTAGTCATCCGCATTAAGGTCTCTAGAAAGCGTTGGCCTTCTCCCTTCACCACCAATTTACGCATCTCTTCATGGCCGTAAATGGCCACATCTGGATAGGCATCACGTATCGCTTGATTTGCCAACCAATGATCACCATGGATATGGGTATTAAAAACCGCCACAACAGACAGATCAGTCAACTTGCGTATTTGGCGCAGCACCATCTCACCCGTTTGTACACTTGACCCTGGGTCGATGAGGATGACGCCTTTATCACCGATCACAAATGCGGGATTGTTCATAAAGCCCTTGTTCTTCACCGAGGGCACACCCAGTGGACCATGAATGACATAGACATCATCCGCGACCGGATCGGCAGGATAGTCAGGGATTGCAGGTCCCCGTTCCGCTATCGCAATGGTTGATGATACAAGGAGGGCAATAGCCAGAAGTTGATGAAAGCAGTGATTGATCATGATGACTCATACTCATTCAAGATGTGTTAAATAAAGTCTTTATTAGAATACTATTTATCCGGCAACTTTAAGTGGAATCTCAACTCTCCAGCCAAAACGTGACAGGCCCATCATTGATTAACTCAACCTGCATATTGGCACCAAATCCGCCACTGGCCACAGTGTGATAACTTGCTTCTGCCGTTGTCATCAAGTGTGAGAAGAGCGCTTCCCCCAATACAGGATCTGCGGCCGTGGAGAATCCTGGACGCATCCCCTTTCTGGTGTCAGCCACAAGGGTAAACTGTGGTACCAGTAGTAAACCTCCCTGGATATCACGCAGGCTCAAATTCATACGTCCGGTCTGGTCGCAGAAAACGCGATAACCCATCAACCTTTCCAGCAACCGGTCCGCTTTGCACGCATCGTCACCTTTCTGAACTCCAACCAGCACCATCAAACCCCGGTTGACCTCACCCACACATTGCCCGTCAATGCGTACTCTAGCCTCATTAACCCGCTGTAACAGACCGATCATTTTAACTTCTTGGCATAGCGGTCAGTTGCATCGATGAGCGCACTGCGTATACCTGGTTCGGCGGCGGAATGGCCAGCATCCGGTATCACCATCAACTCACTATCGTTCCAGGCCTGGTTAAGTTCCCAGGCAGAGGCCATCGGACAGATCAGGTCATAGCGCCCTTGAACAATGACACCTGGAATACCAGCCAACCTGCCGATCTCCTGTAACAATTGATTGGAATGGAGGAAAGCATGGTTGACAAAGTAGTGACACTCAATACGTGCCAAACTTAGCGCGGTGTGCGGGTCGGTAAAAAATCCGACAACTGACGGGTTGGGATAGAGGCTGGCGGTACGCCCCTCCCAAATTGACCAAGCCTTGGCTGCAGCCATACGGGTGATATCATTCTCACCGGTTAGACGCTGGTGATAGGCGTGCAATAAATCGTCTTGCTCCTGATCGGGAATGGTTGCGACAAATTCAACCCAATAATCTGGAAATATACGACTAGCACCTGACTGGTAGAACCATTGAATCTCTTCATTGCGGCAGAGAAATATGCCGCGCAGGATCAACCCGGTCACCTGTTGCGGGTGTGTTTGGGTATAGGCGAGTGCAAGTGTAGAACCCCATGAGCCACCAAATAACAACCAGCGATCAATAGATAGCTGTCGACGGATGACTTCAATATCAGCGACCAGATCCCAGGTTGTATTCGCAATCAATGAGGCATGCGGGGTGGAACGACCACAACCACGCTGATCGAATAGTACGATGTGGTAGAGGTCCGGGTTAAAAAAACGACGGTGGTAAGGTTCGCAGCCCGCACCAGGTCCTCCATGTAGAAACAGAACAGGAATCCCGTCAGGATTACCTAACTGCTCAACATAGAGTTGATGGATGTTATCCACCGATAGGGTGTGTGAAGCAAAGGGTTCAATGGGTGGATAGAGGTCTTTCATGAGTATCCCGGCAACTATGTAAGAATTTTCTTACAATTATTAGAGAAAAATCTCACAAGGCATATGTGAATATTCCCACAGTAAAAGTTAATTTATGTGTCAGTATTTAGTTGTCGTCATCAAGGACGTACCCCCAGGACTCACAGCTCAGGAGAGCACAAGGAAGAGTAGCTTAGCCAACCAAGCCGACGACTGTAAGCCCAACTGCAAGGATTGCGGTTGGGTTTCTCTTTTTCTACCCTCCCCTGAACCACTCAATAACTGTTGAAGTCGGTTCATCACAGGGTCTATTCTCGTGAAGCGCGTTTACGCTCATATTCCTTGAGGTGTTTCTTGCGGATGCGAATATCAGTTGGCGTAACTTCCACCAGTTCATCATCCTCAACAAATTCCAGGGCCTGCTCGAGACTATAGCGCAGGGGGGGAGTCAACATAATGGCGTCATCCTTGCCCGACGCACGAACATTAGTCAATTGTTTGCCTTTCAACGGATTGACCACTAGATCATTATCACGGGCGTGTATTCCGACGATCTGCCCTTCATAGACCTCATCACCAGGAGAAGAGAAGAGTCTTCCCCGTTCCTGCAGGTTGAAAAGGGCAAACCCAAGCACCTTGCCCTGACCGTTGGAGATCAACACACCATTCTTTCGCGGTGCAATACCTCCATGCTGTGCCACGCCGTAGTGATCAAAGACATGATAGATCAACCCAGTACCCGAGGTGCTGGTCATGAAATCGGTCTGAAAGCCGATCAAGCCACGGGAGGGGATGATGTAGTCTAGACGAACGCGCCCCTTGCCATCCGGCACCATATCCTTGAGTTCACCCTTGCGCATGCCTAGCGCCTCCATGATGGTGCCCTGATCCTTCTCTTCCACATCCACTGTTAATTGTTCATAGGGTTCACAAACTTCACCCTCGACTTCGCGAAAAATGACTTCAGGACGTGATACTGCCAGTTCGAAGCCCTCACGACGCATATTTTCAATCAATACAGAAAGATGTAATTCACCACGTCCCGAGACCTTGAATTTCTCCGGATCTGTTCCCTCTTCAACCCGTAGCGCGACATTGTGAATCAACTCCCGCTCAAGTCGATCCTTGAGCTGTCGGGATGTCAGATACTTTCCCTCTTTACCGGCGAAGGGTGAGGTGTTGACCTGGAATGTCATGGAGACAGTTGGTTCATCCACAGTCAATGGAGGCATTGCCTCCACAAGCTCCGGATCACACAATGTATCAGAGACATTCGGCGCTTCCATACCACTGATGGCAATGATATCACCGGCACTGGCTTCCTGGACTTCGAAACGCTCAAGACCGAGGTAACCGTATACAACACCAATTTTGGCGCGGTGCTGCTCTCCATCATACTTCACTACAGTTACCTGCTGATTGGGTCTGACCGTACCACGGGTCACCCGTCCTACAGCAATCGCCCCGACATAGCTGTTGTAATCAAGGTTGGAGATCTGCATCTTGAAGGGTCCGTCACGATTTACATCCGGGGCCGGACAATGTTTTACGATGGTCTCAAACAGCGATCTCATGTCGCCGTCATTGACATCATTTTCAAGCCCCGCATAGCCATTGACGGCTGAGGCGTAGACGATCGGAAAGTCCAATTGATCATCCGTAGCGCCCAATCGATCAAACAGTTCGAATACCTGGTCTATGACCCAATCAGGTCGTGTGCCTGGTTTGTCGATCTTGTTAACTACCACTATGGGACGTAAACCGTGCTTAAAGGCCTTCTGGGTGACAAATCGAGTCTGAGGCATCGGCCCTTCCTGTGCATCCACCAACAACAGCACCGAATCGACCATTGAGAGTACACGCTCCACTTCACCACCAAAATCAGCATGTCCCGGTGTATCGACGATATTGATGCGGTAGTCTTTCCAACGGATAGCGGTATTCTTGGAGAGGATAGTGATACCACGCTCCCGCTCCTGATCATTGGAATCCATCACCCGTTCCACTTTTCCAAAACGCTCACCCAAGGTGCCGGATTGCTTGAGTAGTTCATCCACTAAAGTGGTCTTACCATGATCGACGTGAGCAATGATGGCGATATTTCTTAGGTTCTCAATCACTGGAGGATCCATGCAGACAAAAAGATGGCGGATTATACCTTTATATAGGGAATTATCTTTGAAATTTTAATCTACTTTTATATCAATCAGTTAAGAAGCTTTTAAAGAATAATAGTGATCATCTATCGACAACTCCCTTTCATTTCGAAACTTTCAGAATTACCCACAGCTCCTGTGGATAACATTGTTGATAAATCCTTAATACTGCCCTCAAAGCCTGATAAACCGGGCAGATTCATTAAATCGTAAGAAAAATGAACAATTCTTATTTTTTACTTTAAATACAACAAATTAATATAACCAGGCCACTACGTGCAGTTTTATGAATTAGAATAAAACCAAATATGCAGTTATTTTTTCCCAGCTGTGCACACTTTACATTTCCACTGACCCTGACATCCTCTCATCAGCTGTCCAATTCGCTTAAAAATCAGCACTTAAATCTTACAAATCAATCCATAAGATGCTCGTATACTGATCTTATTGTTATTTAAGAGTTACTAATACTCGAATAGGTTGGACTTCTTTTAGAGCTTGCACTCTGAAGCGATTATGGACAGGATAGATCGAGACGCAGCCAGAGCAAACATAAAGCCGGGATTGGCAGAATTGGCCAATACCTAACGTGCTGCGCCACTTATCACTAGCAGAAATGAAGTAGAAGCACCCATGAATTCATCCGTCCTTGCACCCCTGCGCGAACACTTGGCATCGCGTGTTATCGGTCAAACAAGTTTTATCGACAGCATGCTGATCTGTCTCCTGAGCGATGGCCATCTACTCATCGAAGGATTGCCGGGACTCGCCAAGACTACTGCGGTTAAGGCCCTGGCAGAGGCCATTGAGGGAGATTTCCACCGTATTCAATTTACCCCGGACCTTCTGCCATCCGATCTCATCGGTACTGATATCTATCGCCATGAAAAGGGGGATTTCGAATTCCGCCAGGGACCGCTGTTCCACAATATTCTACTCGCGGATGAGGTTAATCGAGCTCCTGCAAAGGTCCAATCGGCCCTGTTGGAAGCAATGGGTGAGCAACAGATCACCGTCGGTCAGACCACTTATCATCTACCGCCTTTTTTCATGGTGCTGGCAACCCAGAATCCGGTAGAGCAAGAGGGCACCTATCATCTCCCGGAAGCCCAGCTTGACCGATTTCTGATGCAGGCCAATGTGGATTATCCTAATCGTGACGAAGAGTTGCAGATCCTTGAACTGGACAGCGCCCAGTTGAAGCAGAAGCCGACCCCACCCGAAAACCCATTGTCACAAAAAGAGCTGTTCACAATTCGACAGGAGGTCGCCGAACTCTATCTAGATCCAAAGCTCAACAGCTATATTGTTGATTTAGTACAGGCCAGCCGTCATCCCAAAGCCTATGACAAGGACCTGGCCCGTTGGTGTCGCTTTGGTGCCTCGCCCCGCGCAAGCATTGCACTCACCCGTTGCGCGCGTGCTCGTGCTTGGCTGGATGATGAAGAGTTTGTGGCCCCACACCATATTCAGGCTGTTGCTCCGGCCATTATGCGTCACCGTATCCTGCTCACTTTCGAAGCGGAGGCTGAGGGAATCACAACAGATGATTTTCTCTCCCGTTTGTTGGATATGGTTGCAATTCCTTAGTCGAAGCCAAACTCTGTCAGTTGAAATGAGTCTCTATCCCCATATCGACGATCTGCTTGAGTTACGCCATCAGGCCCATACCCTGGGATTGGCCTCACACCATTTGGTTAACACCAGTTTTAGTGGTCTTTATGCTTCAGTATTCCGTGGCACCGGCCTCGATTTCGAAGAGGTGCGGGAATACCGTGAAGGTGATGACATCCGCAACATGGAGTGGAATGTCACCGCACGCACCAACGTACCGCACCTTAAAATATTCCGCGAAGAGCGTGAGCGCAGTGTCGTGCTGTGTGTCGATCGCGGCCCACACATGAGCTTTGGTACCCGCGGCACCTTTAAGTCGATACAGGCTGCAAAAGCGGCGGCTTTGCTGGGTTGGGCCGCCTCCAGATTACACGACAGAGTCGGCGGCATGTTGTTCGGTGACAGGCAGCAGGGAATGCAATATTTTCGCCCGACCAAAGATCGCCGTGCACTATGGCGTCTACTCCATGCCCTCACTCAGGAAGGCGCGACCCAGCAACCTCATTTGGATTGTCTTTCTGAGGCGTTGCAACGTGCTGACCGAGGTACTGCCACCGGATCGTTGATCTTTATGATTGCTGATTTGAACAGGGAGATCCTCGACCTACGGCAGACGTTGGGGCGCCTCTGCCAACATCATACCCTGGTGTTACTGCCTGTGGATGACCCTGCCGACAGCGAACTCCCAGAGATGGGACGGGTAACCTTTGTGGGTCCCGATGGCAATGCCATGGAGATCGACACCCATGATCGCCAAGCCAGGGAACGTTATAGTCAAGCGTGGCACACACGTCGCAAAAAACTGAGTCAGTTGACGAATAGCCTGGGCATTTCATTGATGCCGATCGCCACCAATGAAGAGATCCATCTGGCCTTGACCCATGGCCTGGCTAAGCACTTCGGCAGGCATTAGATGGATCCACTGCGTGACATCCGAGGTATAGACCCTGCCTCCTGGTGGCCACCTGCACCAGGTTGGTGGCTGCTCCTGCTGGGTCTGATGCTGTTGGTCTTGCGGGCCTGGTGGTTGATCAGAAAGCGACGCCTCTATCCACTGGGTCGCTGGCAACAGGACGCACGACACCAGTTACTTTCTCTGCGACGGCGCATGAAACGTGAACCGACCAAACAGGTAGCAGGTGAACTTTCCGAACTGCTTAGACGTATCGCTATCGCACGCTGTGGTCGGGAACAGACTGCTGCATTGACCGATGAGGCCTGGTTAGACTGGCTGCAAAGTAATGACTCAACCGGCTTTCACTGGCGAGAGAAGGGACGACTGCTGCTTGAACTACCTTATGCACCACCGGATCGGACAGCTGAAAAAACTGAACTGGAACAGTTGATCAATGCCGCCATTCTCTGGGTCAGTGAGGAGGCGTGCCATCTTTGAGTTTTACTGGCCCTGGATGGCGTTGTTAATGGTATTGCCATGGCTGGTGCGATTCTTCTGGCCGCGACCTGCTGTCGAACAACATGAATCCGTTGAAGGTATGCAGGCCACCCTTTTACACCCTACCCTATCCCACCTGCAAGACGCCTTTCAGACCCGAACCCCACGTCAACCACTGAGTGTACGTCTCCACAACTGGCTGCTCTTCCTGCTATGGCTGGCGCTGGTTTTGGCATTAATGCGTCCCCAATGGCTGGAGCCCTATACAGAGAACCGTACTGCCGGCTATGACCTGATGTTGGCAGTGGATGCTTCACACTCCATGAATGCCCTAGACTTCACATTGAATGATGAGCAGGTGAGTCGTATGCAGGTGGTGAAAGGGGTGGTAGCCAAATTTATCGAGGGCCGTCAAGGGGACCGAATAGGCTTGGTAATATTTGGCAGCAGGGCCTATGTACTCTCTCCCATGACCTACGACAGGAAAGCGGTCAGTAGTCTGCTGGGTGAAGTGATCCCGCGTATCGCTGGCGACGGTACCGCCATTGGTGATGCCCTGGGTCTGGGTGTGAAGAAGCTGAGGGAGCGTCCTGAGGGTTCACGGGTATTGCTACTGATTGCAGATGGCGAAAATACGGCCGGTACCATCCCCCCGTTGAAGGCGGCACAACTTGCTGCTCAGGAGGGTATTCGCATCTATAGCATTGGTGTCGGCAGCGACAAAAAAAAGGTACCTATCCTGGAGAATGGCCGTATCGTTACCCGCTCTGATCTGGGCTTCAATGAACAGGCGATGCGTGAAATTGCAGAGGCAACCGACGGTGCCTATTTTCGTGCTACCGACACGGCAGCCCTGGAAAAAATCTATCAACACATCGATGATCTGGAGAAGACTGAAGCAGAGTCACGTACTGTATTCGTACCCCAACCCCTCTACTATTGGCCACTGAGTATGGCACTCCTACTGTTACTGACCCTGGGCCTCTACCCCGAAGGCAGGCAACGGCGGTTGGGGAGTGGCGGTTATGCCTGAATCTGTCTTCCACTTTGCCCGACCTGAATGGCTGTTCGCCCTGTTGGGACTGATCCCTGTACTCGGCTGGTTAATCTTTAGCGTGGTACGTCCGCGTAAAGGTCCCATCCATCTGTATGCCGATGAGCATCTGCTGCCACACCTGACAGGCGTTCGGGAACTCGATGTGAATGAGCGTTGGAGTCGCTACTCACGCTGGGGTGTATTGTGGATCCTCCTGGTCATCGCCCTGGCCGGACCACGCTGGGATTTCACCGATATCGAGGCCTTCTCACCGGCCAGTAATGTGGTGATTTTGATGGACATTTCTCGGTCCATGAATGTAGCCGATGTGCAGCCATCCCGTCTGGCGCGTGCCCGTCAAGAGGTACAGGATCTGGTACAGCTCAATCGGGAACTGAGCATTGGCATGATTGCCTTCGCTTCTGTACCCCATGTAGTGACACCGATTACAGAGGATAGCCAAAGCATCCTCAACGCCCTGCCGGCAGTCACTACCGAACTGGCCAGCCTCCAGGGAAGCCGCCTTAATGCAGCCCTGGAACGGGCCAAACAACTACTCGGCAGTGACACGCTGGATAGCACTCAGAGCATTCTGCTGATCAGTGATGGGGATTTTGATGAACCCGAATTGCTTGACCAGGTGAAGGAATTGTCAAACCAGGGCATCACCCTGCACACACTGGGTGTCGGCTCTCCGGGAGGTGGTCCTATACCGGCCCGGGTCGGCCAAAGTGACCTGATGAGAGAGCGAAATGGCAAGCTCATCGAATCCCGACTTAACGAAAGCATGCTACGACAACTCGCCCAGGCAGGAGGCGGTCTCTATCAGCAAGCTGACTTTCGCGACCAAGACAGCCGCAACATTTTGAAACTGGCCAGTGGTGATATCGGCAAACCCACACGCACCCAGGAGAAAACCCGGGTCTGGAACGAACGTTTCTACTGGCTGCTGTTGCCACTGCTGCTATTACTGCTACCCGGTTTCAGAGTCAGACGCTCCACCGGAGAGCCACAACCATGAAGGTCTCTCTTACACTAGCGCTGTTGTTACTATTCATACTCTCTAGGGCCGAAGCCAACTGGTTTTTAAATCAGGAACAACAGGCTGCAGAGGACTACAACCAGGGACACTACGATGAGGCGGCAAACGGCTTTGATGATCCCTATCGAAAAGGAGTCGCCCACTACCGTACTGGTGACTACCAGGCCGCGATAGAGAATTTCAACCAGGTAACGCGTGAAGAGATTAAACAGGATGCGCACTATAACCTGGGTAATAGCCGTTACAAACTGGAAGATTTTCAGGGTGCCATCGCAGCCTACGAATCTGTGCTCGATACCGATCCTGATCATGCCGATGCACGGCATAACCTGGCTCTGGCAAGAGAAAAACTAGCTCAGAAAGAGAAAGAAAAAGAACAGAAAGAGAAGGAAGAGGAAGAAGATAAGGAAGACCAGGAGAAACAGGAATCGGAAAAAGAGGAGCAAGAGTCTGAGTCCGGTGATCAGGAGCAAGAACAAGAGCAGTCGGGGGATCAATCGCAAGAGCAGCAGGAGTCAGAATCCGGTGATCAGGAGCAAGAACAAGAGCAGTCGGGGGATCAGTCACAAGAACAACAGCAATCTGGAGACTCAGATTCAGAGCAGCAACAATCCGCATCTGGTGAACAACCGCAGGACCAGCAGTCTCAGACAGGCGACCCGCAAGAAAACCAGCAGCAAGGTGCCGGAGAAGAGTTGTCAGAATCGTCTCAACAAGGGGAAGAGCAACAGCAAAAGGATGCAAGTGGTGAGCAGGAGCAAGACCAGCAGCAGGGAGGTAATCAGGAAAAACAGCAGGAGACTAACAAAGGAAAAGAAGATGATGCTGAAATGGATGCCTCCCAAGGCAGCGAGGAACAGCAGCAGGAACAATCCGGTGGCAAGTTACCTCCAGAGCAAGCAGAAGATGGACAAGCTGAAGATAATCAGGATGCTGAACAGGATAAGGGACAACAAGTTGATGAAATGTCTGCTAATCTCGATGCACCGGGTGATGAAAAAGAACAGCATAAAAGCACATCCCCACGTAGCAATAAACTCGGTCAAGACACAGGCGAGCGTCATGTCCAACCTGAGGATGAAACCCGCTCAGATGCGGTAGACCAAGTGGACCAGAGCGGCTTGCCACCATCACCGGAAAGTGAGATGAAAACCGGCGGAGGTGGTGACGAGATGAACCGACTGAGTGGTGGTAGTGCTTTGATGGAACAGTGGCTGGGCCAAGTCGAAGGCGACCCGGCCCAACTGATGCAACAGCAATTCAGACTGGAAGAGTACAAATACCTGCGTAGCCGCGGTGGCCGTGATACAGAGACGAGGCCCTGGTAATGAGCACCCGAAAGTTGTGGAGATGGGATAGCAAACGGCAAGTGAGGTACACCCTCATGTGGCTTGCCTTGTTTATATTTCAGATGCCTGCAACGGCGAATCAGTACCCTGGACATACACCCTGGCAGACCATGCCTCCCGGTCAGTGGAATTACGCCCCACCCAACCAGCGGCAGACCGGCACACCATCCAAGAACCCAGCCACACCAACATCACAAACCCCTTATGGCGGAAACTGGCCAGGTCGGCAATATCCTGGCTATCCCACACAGAACTACTACACAGCACAATCGAAAGTACCCCATATCGAGACCAAGCTCTCCAAACAGAACCCCTATGTCCAGCAGTGTGTCATTCTCAAACTCGGTGTTGTCAGTCAAAACAATCTGCTCACTGCCACACCACAAATACCCCAGAGTGACCATTTCATCCTCCACCTGCTTGAGGGCCCGATTGCCTATTCCCGTACCCGCAAAGGGAAACGCCAGATTGTCAATGAATTCTTCTACGAAGTAACTCCTCTCAAACCCGGTCTACTTGAACTGCCCACAATCACCGTCTCTGGGGAGGAGGAACAAGTAAACGGCTATGGTCGTAACAACAGGGCATTTAAGGCATCGACTCAAGACCCCATCAAGTTAGAGATACGCGAGGCCCACACCGAAAGCTCACCCTGGCTGCCCTTAGAGCAACTGACATTGAGAGTCACCCTACCCAAAGGACTCAAAGCCGCAACCGGCAGACCCTTTGTTGTGACAGCCGAACTCAATGCCATCGGTACAGCTGGCGAACAACTTCCCAGCCTGGAACAACAACTCAAAACCGATGCATTTCGAGTCTACCGTGAACAGAGCCAGGTGGAGACCACCCTGGACAAGAAAAACAATAAAATCTTCGGACGCCGATTTGAGACCTTCACCCTGATGCCACAATATGGCGGAGATCTGAAACTGCCACATCTCAGTATTAATTGGTGGAACACCCGTAACAACATGGCTCAACGAGCCTCTGTCCCTTTACAGCCGATTGCAGTGAGTGGTGCCCGAAAAACGACCGGCATCTTCAGCTCCGATGAAGAGAGCACCCTATTTCCCTCCGGCACCTCCTCTGCATTCTGGATCCCGCTCTCGATCGTATTCGGTGTCATCTTCGGTTATTGGTTGGCGATCTGGTACTCACATCGCAAAAAGGGAGAGTCGAACACCTCCCCACTCGAACCGTTGATCGGATTCCTGCAACAACCAATGCGCCAAATGGCACCTGCCTTTTCACCAATAAAAGCGAAACTGCGCACGACCACAACGATTCTGAATCCTGTCACTCACTGGCACCGATGGCGCCGTAGTTTGGTTGGCATGCTGCCTCTTTCAGTACGTTTCTGGTTTTGTGTACGATTCGTGGATGAAGAGCAGGACCCGGAATTATGGGGTTACACCCTGCGCTTTCTCGCTAACAAGCATATGAGTCTACCTCCCAATGTGCCTTTTAGCGTTATTGGAAATCATATTGTCGATTTCCACCCAAAAGCAGAACCAGAGAAGATCCACGCTTTGATTCATGAACTCGAGCAGGCGATCTATGGCCACAACAAGCTGGACTTTGATCGTTGGAAAGAGGCCTTTAAACATGAGATCCGACCCAGTCTCAGACTGTGGCCCCGCACAATCGGTGAAAAAAAGTCCCGTCATGAAACACACCTGCCGAACCTCAACCCCGACAAAGTTGTCAGCGGTTGATTATCTACAGAAACTGGAACCTTTATTCCTTGGCGAGTAGAGTCACTAATTGGGCATGACCCTGTTGAGCGGCCAGTTCAGCACTTGTCTCACCATCGTGACTGATTGAAGAAATATCGGCACCGTGGCGAATCAGGAGTCGGGCCACTTCGATGTGTCCTTTAAGGGCTGCAAACATGAGAGGAGACCAGCCATCACGGTTTTTTCTGTTGGGACCCACACCTTGATTCAGCAGTAATTCGACAACCTGCGTGTGTCCGTTCCATGCACCTGCCATCAGGGGGGTGCGCCCGTCCTGATCGGCCAAATCCACATTAGCCCCATGCTCTAAAAGCGAGGACACAACAAGATGATGGCCTCTGACTGCAGCATAAAAAAGTGCTGACCATCCCTCCTTATTTTGCTTGTTAATGCTTGGATTCTGGCTGACTATTAAATCGACCAGTTCGGAACGTCCAACCCATGCTGCCTTCATGAGGGCGGTTTCCCCACTCTTGCTGACGCTGTCAACCGAGACACCTTTGTCCAGAAGTTTTTGTATTGCTTGTCGGTCTCCCTTTACAACCGCTTTTATCAAATCAACATTGTTGGACCCATTGACATTGCGGGGTTCCTTTCTGTCATTTGTTTTGGATATCGATATCCTGCCGGTTTTCATTTCAAGCGCAGCAAGAGTAGCGTGCTTGAGTGGAGGAGCAGGCTTATGAATCTGTGGTGAAACAACAATCACTCTTGCCTTTAACGGATTTTCTGGGAGTATTTCGACCAGCGACTCATTACTATGGGTAATGGTTATTATCGATGAGTCATCTTCTTGATGAGACTCAGTGGATCGCACTGTTTGCAACCTGTTTTCAATCCGCGTATCTGGTTTTGATTGACTTGACTCTCCGAATAACGGATCAGGTTGTGGATCTATGTCGACCACCTCTGTGACTGGTTGAACCGGATCCGTCTTGTTCATAAAAGAATGCGGTTTATTCTCGATGGTTTTCTCCACTCGGTTAACCATTTTCAGATCGTTTCCGTCGGATGGAGTATGAATGACAGGGTCTAACTCAAGTAATTTTTTATTGGATTGCTCGACACCCCTGACTAACCAAGGAGAATCGTTTGCCGGATCTATGACTGAATTGATCTTCTTCGATGGATTTGTCTGGACATTCCCCGTAGATTCCACTCGCAACATTGATTCAGCAGATGGGGATAACACATGCTCTACTACCTTACCGACACGCTCTGATGAGGATGGAGCACCTGCTGACTGTCTGTTATTCAGGATTTCAGGGCTTTCGCCAGGCCACATTATCCATACGCCAACAGTACCGACTATAGCCAGAAATCCATCCCTCACCCAATGATAGGCAGGACCTTGCTTCTTCGAGAAGGTAGGATTCATCGGTATAGAAGAATTCGCAGACTCGAATAACGGACCTGAGTCGACCCCGAATTCGATACTGGCATCCTCATCCAGCAATATGAACCTGGATACCTCTTCGACGACTTCCCGGGTAAACCCATTGTCGCTTCATATTTGCGGTGCAAAATAAGCATAGATCACAAATATGCATGATCACCCGGGGAACACCATCGGAAAGCGCAAAGATAAATCTTAACGCCTCGTTATCGAAAAGAGATGGTCCATCGTATCCAGCAATTTTCAGGCAGTGGGCGATGACTGCATGCATCTCCCGGAAGTCAAACTGTTTCAGATTAAACTGATCACCCCAAGGGGGTGCAAAAAGCACATGATCCATATCCTCGATCTTTTGCGGCAACTGAGGAAGACCTGCCAAAATCAAGGTAGAGGAAACGCCTTGAATTCGGATTGACGCATGCCAATCAAGAATTTCTTCCAGTGTTTCACACGCGAGATGATCAGCCTCATCAAGAATGATCACAGGATTCACACCCACGCCTTCGAACGCCCTCATCCTGTTTCTGATTTGTTCTGAACCTTCACCAGAGAGAGATCCTTTTACGGAAATTCCCAATGATTCCCCGATCAACATCAGTAAATCATCAGCGTGCAATTGTGCCCGATCGATGAATACCCAATGAATGGTCCCACTATTACCCTTGGCCAGCAGATGCTTGAGTAAAGCTGTCTTTCCAGTACCTGGCGCACCGCTAAGCAACAGAACCGGTGCATGTCGCTGAATCGCTTCGTGAATATGATCGCAGGTCTGTTGTACCAGTGTTGTCAGGCAGAAAAAATCCGGGTCGGGAGTGATATTGAACGGCCGACAGCCTAACTTAAAGTAATCCAGATACATGAGAAATGTAAATATTCAGGACTAAGAAATTGTCATACTAGACATTGAATCCACCATAACCCGAGAGCTCCCTAGTTTTCGATTATGACCTCGACCCGCCGGTTTCGTTTCCGCCCTTGCGGATTATCGGAACCGTCTGGGTGAGTATTGGGGACAAGAGGTTTGCTTTTACCGAACCAAGCAACCGCTAGTCGCTCTTTTTGCACCCCACTGAACACCAGCGCACGAGCCACACTTTGGGCACGACGTTTGGAAAGACCAAGATTGAAGTCCTTTCCACCAATGGCATCGGCATGACCTTCAACAGCAATGGCACGCGAAGCAAATTGAGTCGCGTTGATCAGGTCCGCAATCTTATGCAACTTAGCCTTGGCTTCCGGTTTCAATCGATCGCTGTTGTACCCGAAAAGCAATACCTCAGGGAAGATGATCTCTACCCCCCTGTCGATCTCCTTAACCTCTAAATCAAACTCTTGAATTTCCTTGACTAATACTTCATTTTTCATATGGGTACAGCCGGATAGCAACAGCAGGCAGCATGACAGGCAAAATAATTTATTGCTAATACTCATGTACAACTCCTAGAGGACATAAAGTCATGGTAGTTGAAAAAAATACACAAGCTAATAACCATCCAACCGCATGTATGACAGGACGAAGTAAAAAATTAATACACTTACCCGAAATCGCTGCTGTTGATATCCAGCAGCAAACAGATCTTGAATTTTTGTAAATTATGCAGGTGGACAGGTTGTCGTTAACGGGTAAATATGCTTATCAAAATCGGGTAGCCGGGGGTCTCTAACCCCCAGCCCCCACAACACCCTGCATGCGGCTCCGCACAGGGCGTTTCACTTGGAATGGTG
>JAHXHU010000397.1 GCA_025656375.1 Candidatus Thiodiazotropha sp. (ex Ustalcina ferruginea)
TCTAATAGCTTGAAATCGCTAAGGATGGTGACCTTCCTACAGAGGACTTTCACCTCATTAGTTCATACCCATGCTGGGCGTACACAAGAGGAGATCCTCTACGTTAAGGGCAGCGGCTGGGACCTGGCGACCATCGAAGGTGCCGGATTCACTCCGGTCCATATGGCCCACCTGCTGCGACTCGCTCAACTCGAGTCACTCAGTGACAGTGAGATGGTCAACCAGTTAAAGACCCAACAGACGGTGGCAAACGCTCCCACTGCTTCGGTAGAGGCGATTCTCCATGCGGCGCTACCATTCAAGTATGTGGACCACACCCATGCGGATGCCATCATCACTCTGACCAACACCCCACAGGGGGAGCAACTGATTCGCAATCTCTTTGGTGACCGGGTGGTTGTCATACCCTATGTGATGCCAGGTTTCGACCTGGCCCGGTCGGTTGCGCAACGATTTCCCATCGAAGCCCATCCGGGCACCCTCGGTATGGTGCTGATGAATCATGGTTTGTTCACCTTTGGGGAGAGCGCACAGCTCTCCTACGAACGTATGATCCAACTGGTTGATGAAGCTGAGAAATTTCTGCGACGGTCAAATGCCTGGGATCTGCCTACCTCATGTAAAGATAACGGTTGTCAGCCAGAAACTCTGGCGAAACTACGTACAGAGATCTCACATGTGGCGGGATTTCCGGTCATACTGCAAAGTCATCGCAGTGAATCGGATCTCACCTTTTGCCAACGGGCAGATCTCGATCAGATCTCGCAACGAGGGCCCGCAACACCCGATCATGTCATACGCACGAAGCAACGACCTATGTTAGGTACCGAAGTCATCGAGTTTGTGGCTGATTATCAGTGCTATTTTGAACAACACGCTCCCACCTCCAGAGCACCGGTGGAGATGTTGGACCCAGCACCCAGAGTGGTATTGGATCCACAGCTCGGTATGCTCAGTGTGGGCAGAAGCAGTCAGGAAGCAGGTATCGTTGCCGATATCTATCGCCACACGATGACGATCATCCAACGGGCTGAAAAGCTGGGAGGATGGCAGGCGCTCCCAACCCAGGATATTTTCGATGTGGAGTACTGGGAATTAGAGCAGGCCAAGCTGCGAAAAAGTGGTTCGCTGCCGCCCTTCCAGGGTGAAGTGGCCCTGATCACCGGTGCGGCCTCAGGTATTGGCAAGGCCTGCGTGGAAGCGATGCTTCAACGTGGCGCTTCCGTGGTGGGACTGGATAAAGCGCCTTCCATCGCCTATCAGCATCCTCATGCAGGTTTCCTCGGCATGAGCTGTGACGTGACAGATCTGGAGGCTGTAAGGGAGGCACTGGAACAGACAGTCCTGCGTTTTGGCGGGATCGACATGTTAATCCTGAACGCCGGCATCTTTCCAGGAGGTAGTCCGGTGTCAGCATTGGAGGATTCTGTCTGGAGGCGAGTTATGCGGATCAATCTAGACGCAAACCTAAGCCTGCTCAGGGAGTGTCATCCCTATCTTAAACAGGCACCCCGTGCAGGGCGGGTTGTTGTCATCGGGTCAAAAAATGTAGCCGCTCCCGGTCAAGGGGCTGCCGCTTATTCCGCCTCCAAGACAGCGCTGTTACAACTGGCGCGAATCACTGCCCTGGAGTGGGCAAGTGATGCTATCCGCATCAACACATTACACCCTGATGCCGTTTTCGATACCGGCATCTGGACTCAGGAGACCCTGGAGACTCGTGCGAAACACTATGGTCTCAGTGTGTCGGAGTACAAGAAACGCAACCTGCTGGGCTGTGAAATCACCAGTAAGGATGTTGCCGAGCTGGCCATGGAACTTTGTGATCAAAGTTTCAGTAAAACAACGGGGGCACAGATACCGGTGGATGGCGGAAACGACAGGGTGATTTAACCTAGAATCCGCCGTTGAACATGGATTTGTGGGAAATCCCGGCATGCCCAGCAAGACGTCGTTCGCCGTTAATGGTTATTCCCTTAACAAGAGCGACAACGCAGCAGGGTGCGTCGGGGTTTTTCACAAATTCATGTAGCGCACCACAACTCACCCAATGGGTGTGGTAAAAATCCATCAATTGATACGGCATTTCATTACCTTACGTCAGATTACAGCGGTCAACTGCGGAATCTAGGTTTAACCAACAGCAAGCTGTATAGGCTCTGCCACGAGCTTGACACCATTCAAGTCACAGGAGCGAATCGACTCCCAGAGCAGGTTTACTGCCTCTGGACGGGGGAAACTCTTACGCCACGCCAGTACCACACGACGCTGCGGGGATTCAACCGCAAGGGGCCGGGTAGTGAGTAGATCCCAACGCAGGTACTCCACACCAATCGCAGTATCCGGCAATACTGTAATGCCGATACCGCTGGCCACCATATAGCGGATAGTCTCCAATGAACTACCCTCCAGATTCTTCTGCAGATTATTATCACCGTTACCCTTGCTCAGACAGCCAGGACAGATCTGCTTTACCTGTTCGCGAAAACAGTGCCCTTCGCCGAGTAATAGCACATCTTCATCCTGCATTTGTTGCGCTGATATTGTCTCAAACGTGCTGAGCGGATGCTTCATCGGCAATAACACTGAAAACGATTCATCGTAGAGAGGTCGAGTAACGATGCCTGGCTCATTGTAGGGATAGGAAATGATAATGACATCCAACTCCCCTTGCTTGAGCTGTTCTGTCAGTACCGTTGTATAATTCTCCCGGATAACCAGGGGCATTTCACTGGCTTGTTGATTGAGTACCGGCACCAAATGGGGAAATAGATAGGGTCCAACGGTATAGATAGCCCCCACCCGTAGCGGTCCAACCAGCTGATCCACACTCTGACTGGCCAGTTGACGTATCATGCCGGCCTCTTCCAGTACCCGCTGTGCCTGGGTCACAATCCGCCCCCCAGCGACGGTGAGACTCACTTCGCCCTGACCACGTTCAAACAGGCCGACACCCAGCTCCTCTTCCAGCTTCTTTACTGCCACGCTGAGAGTGGGCTGGCTCACATAACAAGCCTCCGCTGCATGTCCAAAATGACGCTTTTGGGCCACAGCAACGATATAACGAAGTTCATTGAGTGTCATAACCTAATAGTGTAGCCGATAAGATAGAAAAAACTAATTGGCTTAAAAAATGTTAACGCCTCAACAGAAATAGATGAAGAATGTGGAATAATCCCTAACCTTAGGACAAAGAAGTAAAATATCGGTTTTTGCTTTGGTAAATCCTGATCTACTATTATGGCAATATGTAAAGGATCCTGATGAGATCTGGAGAATCAAATTGCTCGTCAGACTAAAAAACAGAAATGTGAACCGCTCTATGGGCAGCAGTCCTGACAACAAGCAAGTGACGTTTCAGCAGCTCCCTGATGAGAGTCTGAAGGTGCTGCAACTGACAGACAGTCACCTCTATGCCGATCCATCCCGCTGCCTGCTGGGTATCAATACCCTGGAGACATTCGATCAGGTATTGGCCCAGGCGCTGATGGAAACCGGTACGCCCGATCTCCTGCTGGCAACCGGTGATCTCGTCCACGATGCCTCTGATAGTGGTTACAAACGCCTGCTTGGTCGATTGAGATTGACCGAGATACCAAGCTATTGCCTACCTGGCAACCATGACCTGCCGGGTAAGATGAAGCAGCTATTGAACCAGGACAATGTACACTGCATACCCAGCGTACAAGCAAAGGGATGGTCACTGATCTTTCTCGACTCCACCATACCCAACAATGATGGTGGGCGAATCGATAAGAGCCAGTTAGCACTGCTTAAAGTATTGCTAGAGGCGCACCCTGATAAACATACCTTGATCTGTATGCACCACCATCCGCTACCAGTAGGCAGCCGCTGGATGGATACCATGGTATTGCAAAATCCGGATAGCTTTTTTGACCTGGTAGTAGACCACCCACAGGTCAAGGCGGTTCTGTGTGGTCATATTCATCAAGTGATCGAGACTGTCTACAAGGGCGTCAAACTCATGGGGACACCTTCTACCTGCGTGCAGTTTACAGCGGGAGAAGATGATTTTGCCATCGATGCAACACCTCCAGGTTACAGATGGCTCAGCCTGCAACCCGATGGGGAAATCCTGAGCGGCCTCAGCTCACTGCCAAATATCCCCTCTGGCCTGGATCTCGCCTCAATGGGCTATTGATCGTACTTTTTTAACCCGTCAACCTAGTACCACAGGAACCTCGCCAGCCACTCGCATAAAATTTGAGCCATGCTCAATTCGTACGGCTACAACTTCGACACCTGCTTCACACACAACTCGGCGCAGGGTCTCTCCATACCGCTTATCGATCTCATCAGCCGGATAAAAATAGTCTCCCTCTGAGCGATTCAGAGCGTACACCATGCCCCCCCTATAACCTTGTTGACACGCCTCAGCAAGTGTATCCAGGTGTTTTCGGCCACGTTCTGTCACTGCATCTGGAAAGCTCAATCCATCACCCTGCCACAATGTGACATTCTTAACTTCTACCCACGCATCAGGCTGGTCGCCCTGGGAAAGATAGAAATCAAACCGGGACTTCCCAGCGGCGTCCGGATTGAAGGTTGTTTCTCGGCGGATTGTTCTATAGCCAGTCAGCGTAGCTATCCCCCCACACTCGATCGCCTCCTCAATGACCAGGTTGGTACGACCGGTGTGAACACCTATCCAACCACTACCCATATCGACCCGTTCCAAGGTCCAGGCCAGTTTACGGCGTGGATTGTCGCTGTGGCTGATCTGGACGGGTGCACCAGGTTGCCAACATCCAAGCATACTACCGGTATTTGGGCAGTGAACAGTGATCACTTCACCTCCTGGCAGCTCAATGTCGGCAAGAAATCGCTTATATCGCTTAAGGATACGGCCATTGCTAAGCGGTGGTAGTTGCATAGGGTTGGTGTATTATCTAAGTGTTGAAAATAGAATAAAACGACCCATTCGAGTTGAGGAACCCAATAATGAGATGCAGGGTATGGCCAATAATTTGTAGCACATTACTGATCACCGCTCACCTTCAAGCAGGCGAACCTCAGTATGAGTCTTCAAACAGCGGCAGACGATTCAATGTCAATCCCGGTAATATGATGAACGGCATGCCCAACCCGATGCGTAACATGTTCGGCGGTTCAAACCGATATCGTGGCAATTATGACAACTACCGGTATGCACCTCCACCACCTCCTGGTTATCCTCCTGTGTATGGCTATCCAGGAAATCCCTATCCACAACCACCTATAAATTACAGCTACCCAGGCCAAATGCCGAATAGCGGCCATTCTGCTTTACCACAGGGTGGCCCTCAACCGCAGACGCCTGCAGCCGCACCGGTGCAACCTCAACCAACCACGACCGGGTATGTCAACAATCGACCGAACCGTCCACAACCACACGTAGCCACTACAACCTATCAGCCCGCTTATCAGGAGAGTTACCGTTTTCGACCACTGGATACCATGCAACCAACTGAGGAAAACCCACCAGTGACCGTGACACCGGTTAAGGAGGTCATAACTGAAGATCCACAGCAGCCAGCTCAGGAAACAGAACAGCCTCCATTGAGTCCCCAAAAACAACCCACACAGACCACTTATGCACCCCAGACAGAAGCGCTGCCTATCGATCAAGATGATCAAATGATGCGATTCAGACCCTTGGACAAACCGGGATATTCACAATAAACGACTTGATGGGTGTCGTGTCCTACACAACGGATCATCAACCAATGGTGAATTGAGAGTAGTCATGAAAATCGAGGGTCTCACAGGAGACACCGGTCACCTGAGCGTTAGCGGGACCTTTACGCAACCACTCACGTAAAGCGCCCACTGCGCTGACACTGCCACAAGCCACGATTTCCACGCGCCCATCCTGTAGGTTTCGAGCATAGCCCTTGATCCCCAGTTGCTGGGCCTCATGGCGCGCTGAGGCCCGGTAAAAAACTCCCTGGACTCGCCCAGCAACATAGCATCGGACACAAATAGTCTGCATCCCTTTCTCAAGATAATCACTCATCCTATAACCTAGAATCCGCAGTTGAACATGTATTTGTGGGAAATCCCGGCGTGCCCGGCAAGGCGTCGTTCGCCGTTAATGGCTATTCCCTTAACAAGAACGACAACGCAGCTGGGTGCGTTGGGATTTTTCACAAATCCATGTAGCGTTTCAGAACTCACCCAATGGGTGCGAGAAAAATGCACTATTTTCATTTGGCGTATCATTACCTTACGTCAGATATCAGCGGTCAACTGCGGAATCTAGGTTCAACCTCACCACAGCCTTCTCACCTGCGCGCAACTGCATCCCCGCCTGTGGTGTAAACGCAACCTCCAAGCTATAGCGGGGTCCATTCGCATCCTGCACTACCGGCCGTATACCAAGCCGGGCAATCTCTCCATTCAGCCATTGACCACGAATGCCAACCTTTACCGGCATCCCCATCTTCATCTGAGGGGCTGTCCGTTGATCGAATTCAGCAATTGCTTTCATGCGATTGTTATCAATGAGGGTCACTAAGGGTGTTGTATTAAAACGATTAACAACTGCCTGCCCAGGTTGTACATGAATGATCTCGACAAGGCCGTCAAACGGTGCTGTTATTCGACTGTACTCCCTCTGTAACCGAATCGTGACCAACTTCGCTTCAGCCTCTCTATAGGTCGCATCAGCTGTAGCCGCCTCAATCTCCGCCTGTTTACGTTCATGATCCGATAGCAGCGTCCGGTCATAGAGTTCCAGAGCACGGTCGAGTTCACGCTTCGCCTCGCTATTCTGTTGGGTGGCCGCTTCAAGGCGTGATTCGGCTGCTGCAAGTTTGGTTTTGAATCGACGCTGATCCAATTCCAAAAGCAGCTCTCCACGACTGACCGTAGCGCCCACTGCCACATTCACCCGGCCCACCATGCCGCTGGCCAGGGTAGTCAGCTCAACCCGGTTAGACCAATCTGTCACTGCCTCCAGGTCCTGGGCAGCCAGGTGACCACTTACCAGCAGACAGACAATCATCAGAACCTTCATTATCACCCTCCCCTTGTTATCAATGCTTTTTTTCTTGCGGCACCAACAAATCGCCTGTGAGTGCCTTAATGCGGGCTTGGGTCAACTGAATCTGGTATACGTTCTTCGCCCGTTCGAACTGAATATCGGCTATCTGTGTCATCGAATCACCCAGGTCAGTTGCCATATCCAGGTCATAAAGTGTACGGCTGCGATCAAGGTAGAGATCACGATAATCCCCCGTTACGTGCAACCCCTCCAACTCGATTCGCAGTCTGTCCAATTCCAACCAATAGTCTAATAATTGTTGCCTCAGTGCCAGCTCATATACTGACAATTCCGCCTGTTTCTGTTGAACCAAGGCGCGCTGTTCAGCGACTCTGGCCTCTACCCTATCACCTTGATAAAGGGGTAACTCAAACACTAATGCGGCAGTCAGGGGATTGCGGCCGCCTAACTCACGTTTATAGGCAGCGGCTTCCAATTCTGCACGCAAGATTGGGTTGTCTTCAGCCTCGCTGGCCTGCAACTGTTTCTGTGCAGCCTGTAGTTCAGCATGCAGTGTCTTTAACCTTGGATTCTCTCTCAATCCCTGCTCAACCAATGGCTCGATGTCCGGGAGCTCCTGGACTGACTCAAACTCGGGGGATTCCAGATCACCAGGGAGGTCCAGTGGACGATTGAGACTGATCGCTAATTGGGAGCGGGTAATACGTTGTCGATTTCGGCTGGCGGTCAACTTGTGGCGGGACAGTTGGTAACTACTCTCCAGCTCCAGCATCTCGATATCGGAAACCTTTCCCAGCTCATTTTTTGTACGTGCTCTATCGAAACGAATATAGTCGATGGAGAGTGCTTCATTGTCTCTGGCAAACTCAAGATCGGCTAACAAGACATCGAAGAATCGCGCCATCACATCCAGCCTGCGCTGTTGCCGGACCTCTAACAACTGCCACTGTTGGGACTCTAAGCCAGCTTCGGCCGCCTCCTCCGCATGAGCGGTTCGCCCAAAATCATAGAGTTGTTTACTGAGAGTGAGTCTGGCCAGACTATCGTTGCGGGTATCGTAAACAGCAATTTCCGACGGCTCGATAGCACGTAACGCTGCAGTCAAGGCTATATGCATGTCATCGCTTGCACCGACTTGTGTTCGGTGGGCTTGAGCTTGCTCCAAACCGGCATCGGCCAAGCTACGCTCAGGATGGGTCTGGTCCGCCAGCTCTAATGCATATTGTAGGGTCAGTGGTGTAGGCAGTGGCTCCACCGCCAGTACCGATTGACTAAAACACAAAGCAGATGTCTGTAAAAGCAATCCGTATCTGCGGGCCACCAAGCGAAGAAATCTACTCACTATTTCCTGAGTTCCTTTTTCTTAGCTCTCTTATATCGTGAAAAATCGGTCGACTTGTAGTGATCATTAACTACAAATTCACCTAGCCACAGGAACTCCTTGGCATCGTTGGTAGCGCCTGTAAAGCGGGCCATAATATTGCCTTCAATATCAAAAAATCCGAACACCGGCGTGGCACGGACCTTATGCTGTTTGAATGCGAAATCCTTCTCTTTCATCGCATCTCCATGGAAATCTGCAATCTCAACATCACCTTCGATATCCACTGTATAGATAAGAAAATGCTGCTTGTAATAGTCCTGCACTTCAACCTGATTAAGGACCCGGGTTTTCATGCGATGGCAGAAGGGGCACTCGTCCATCTCGAACATGATCAAGATTCCCTTTTTTCCCTCCTCTTTGGCCAGTTCAAGTTCATCACTGAAATTCCCGAGTGACTGATCAAAGAAGTGGCTTCCAGGATCGCGGGTTGCCGCACTGACATCGCCGAAGATCAGTAACAGCGAAAATAAGAACAAGGTGCAACGAGACATCACTCCTCTCCTTTATTGTCCTTGTTGTCTATAAAATCCTCAAGATCTTCCAGGGTCACAGGACCTACCTGGCGAGCAACCAATTCACCCTCAGGATTGACTAAAAATGATGTGGGTAGTCCAGGTACTCTACCCAGTTCCGTTCGAGCAGTTGGTTTGGTCAACAATATTGGATAGCTGAGAAACTGCTCGTCGACAAAGGCCTTCAAGCGCGGCATTTCAATGCGTTCCATAGCTACGCCCAACACGACAGCATCATTGTCTTTATGATTATTATGAAAGACTTCCAGTTCTGGCAGCTCTTCCCTGCAGGGTGGACACCAGGTTGCCCAGTAGTTAACCAACACCCACTTTCCGCGGTAGTCAGAGAGACGATAATTATTACCATCCAGCCCCTGCAATTCGAAGTCAACCTGTTCAGCCGCTGCCGATATTGAAAGGAGCAACAGTACACAGGGTATGAGTGCACGCTGCAGTGGGCTTACATGGGGCATATTTATCTCCGCTGACGGTCGGTGGTCAATTTTTTATACTCGTACTCTTTGAAAGAGTACTATGGGACGGTAGTTTATCAACATTTCCCTTTCGGGATGTTACCGTAAAACTATCACCGTCAAGCATACAGGGAACCCTTGTCGGCGTCCCGTAATGGGTAAAATCTACTATCCAAAATCGCGGGTTACAGAGTTTGGCCGTTCTTTCAGACCCCTATTTTCAGGCTAAATTCCTGCTTGTGCAATTCAGG
Organism: Candidatus Thiodiazotropha sp. (ex Ustalcina ferruginea); assembly: GCA_025656375.1. Taxonomy (GTDB): domain Bacteria; phylum Pseudomonadota; class Gammaproteobacteria; order Chromatiales; family Chromatiaceae; genus Thiodiazotropha. Next base: position 9,627 of record JAHXHU010000397.1, read on the forward strand.
GAAACCACAATCTGACTAAAATACCTACCTGCAGTGAGTACACAGAACCACCTCTTCAGCCTCAACAACCAGCAATTAGTACATACATGATTGTATTAATTAATGTTTTTGCCTAATAACTTACCCATCCTGGGGTTTTGAGGATTACGAATTGCTTAGTCCCTATAATGGGCAATTATTTTTAGAACACTGTTCTGCATCTTGATCTGGATGATATAGTTAAAAGATTGGACAACGGTTACAAGGAACCAACGCTAAAGCATTACCATGTTTGATTTTTTCGCCCAACGGAGTACACCCAGGCAACAGGCACTATTTTTTGTGCCTCAGCCCGACCCATTTGAAAATCCGCTGGTTGAAACTGATCCTGAGCAACTCCGCCAGTGGGCAACGGCTTTGCCATTCGCTGATCAACAACAGCTGGCGGAAAATATCATTACCAGCCTCGGCCGACTCAATCGCTTTCCCGGACAGGTAAAGAAGCGCCTGGAATTGATGGAGATCTATACCACGCCATCACTTCGGCTGACCCATGGGCTGGTACAACGAAAAGCAGAGGTGTCGATTGGTCTAATACGCAGAGTCATAATGGAGATGGCCTATGGTTACAGCCACATTGCTAACGAATGTATCGGCAACAAGGCCAATCGGAAACAACTTGACCACCTTGGCCAGGCCATCTATTCCGCCAACAAATACTTCATACTTGACTTCCTCCTGGCCTGTGAAGATTTTGACTGTCGCTCGGGAACGGCTTATCGACAAATATCCAGGTTGAGAACCTTTGCCGAAGAACAGAAAATCCATCACAACCCCATTGATGACAAAGATCAGGAAAAGCCGGAATATGCCACTATTGCCCACCAGTACAACCGTTATCTGTTACTGCTGCTGCTAGACCCTTGTCACCTCCAGGAAGGCGAACCCAGGCTCTGTTTTGAATACCTCAATACAGTTGCAGGCAAAGCCTCGTCGATCACACCGCCAACTGCCAAAACGGAAACGACGGGTCGCTATGTGATAGACCGATTAGGTGAGGTCCCCCCTTATCTCTACCATCAGGATTGTCTGGACAACCTGGCACAACCCCGATTTACCCTATTCGATCTCAGTCCGGTTAGCCAACAGCTGCATCAACAATTACGACACATTGAACGGTCTGATGAGAGAGAAACAGATGCGTTATCCAAACTGACAAAACAGGAGGCCACCAATCTACTGGCACGCATGTTGAAAACTTGGCATATCCGGATGAAACGAGACAGTGAACGTCATAAAACCACTGGTCAGGTCATGGTCTGGGTTGGGATTCAACCCATCTACAGCTACCTCACCGGCAAAGATTCCTTGACATCTCACAGTGATGAAGAGATCACCATGACCCAACCAGCTGGAATTCAGCATGAAGGAGAGTCTCATGAAAAATACCAGTTGATGGCCCTACGCACTAACCAGAGTCGCTCCGGAGTCGCGCTGCGGATAGTAAAAAGCAAATTAAACATGCCACTCATCGGAGAACTCGTATTAATATCCAATCACCAGCAATGTGTAGGAAACGAGTGGAAAATCGGTATCGTTAAACGCGCCATGAATTACCCGGACAATCAACTTGAGATTGGCCTGCAATTTATTCTTGGAAAAATCGAGCCGATCACTATCCGTTCTATGATTCAACAGCAGAGTGAGCAACAGACACCAGATCGCCCCGGTCTCTTTATCGATCAGGGTCACACGCACCGCAGCTCCCTGATTGTACCGAAGCATTTCTTTGTGATTGGTCAGGAGTATCGAGTAGAAGAGATGATTCCAGCCCCTGACATTACGCCATTGCAACTTCTGGAGACCACAGCCAAACTGGAACGATACCGTATTAAAAACGCTTAGTTGATGCTCGATGTTGAACAAAATACCAGATATGTCATTTCAACAACTCATCCAACGGACGATCCATCGCCTCTTGCAGCTTATCATTCAACTGTCCAAGCAAACCTCTCAAGTTATCTGAGACCCCTTCTGTCTGCTGCTTACCCGGTAAAACATACGCATCAGAGCGGTAGAGTTCTGTTAGCTTGACTTCTCGCAGATCTCTAGCCAATACCCAACCTTTCTCATCTGTATGCAGAACCAAACGCGCTTTTTGCAAGCTGATAAGTATAAACTCCAATTGCTCTTCAGTCGCGTATTTCACACACTCCTGCAATTGACGAGTGGTCAGGGGTAAACCCTGGCGTTGAGACTCACGTAGTAACTGCAGAAGTTGTACTGCAAGCAAAAACTTGCCTCCCCGCTGCTGCATACTCTCCCGCCAATCTTCCCGGTAGATACTGAGGCAATAGGTAAATTCAGCGCCAAGCAGGGTCACCAACCAAGAGAGGTAGATCCAGATCAGAAAAATTGGCACAACTGCCAGAGTCCCATAGATCGCTTCGTAGGTTGGAAAGTTTGTGACATAGAGGGCAAATCCCCGTTTTGTGGCCTCGAACAGCAGCGCTGCAATGGTACCGCCTGGCATCGCATGGCGCAGCATGACAGAGCGATTAGGGACGAGTGCAAACAGTAGCGTGAATGCGAGTGCCGAAATCAATATGGGCATCAGACTGAGCAGCCTCGATCGTACCATGACCACCGCCTGAGCATCATCAAACAACGGTATCGAGACAAGATAGGAGGTCACCCCCACACTGATCGCAATCAGGATCGGGCCTAGTGAAAGGATGGCCCAGTAGACAGTAAACTTGGCAAGCGGTGAACGTTTATTCCTGACATGCCATATTGTGTTGAAGGCTTGGTCGATATTGTTCATCAACAGTAGCGCCACCAGGATCAAAAACAGGAATCCCACCCCAGTCAGCTGCGCCGCCTTCTGGCTGAAATTCCTCAGGTGCTGCTGTACAGCTTCACCCGCAGCAGGGACAAAGTTCTGGAACAGAAAATTCTCGATCTGCTCTGACAACCGTTCTGAAGCCGGGAACACAGAGAACAGCGCCAGCATGACGGTCATCAATGGCACCAGAGAAAGCAGAGTAGTGTATGTTAGTGCCGCGACATGCTGAATACCCCCGTCTTGCGTAAAATGGTGCATTAACAGGCGGATAAAGGGACGAATATGCCCCAGGGGAGAGAATAGGGTTTGGCTGGCACTCGGCTGGTTCATCACTGAACTCCATGAAATTATTGCTGCTCAACAGGTCTGCTTGTGGAGCAGTTCTGCCTGTATGGATACAATGGCCGCAAATCACTCTTGTGGCAATGTACCAGTTCAGATCAGTACCTGTAGAGGTGGTTGCCGGGTACTGACCATCAGGAAGGGTAAAACATCCTCCCGATAAAACCCAAGGATAGAACCATTCACCAGCCCCAACATAGGGGCTGCTAAATAGTTACGAGACAATACACAATGAGCATTGAGATCTATCATAATCCACGCTGCAGCAAATCCAGACAGACCCTTCAGCTCCTTCAGGAGAATGACATCAAACCCGATGTGGTGGAGTATCTGAAAACCCCACCGGACAAGGAGACCCTCAAACACATCCTCGACCTGCTGGGACTGGAGCCCAGAGAACTGATGCGTAAAAAGGAAAATGAGTACAAAGAGCAGCAGTTGGACAATCCGCAATTGAGTCGAGATCAGCTGATTGAGGCGATGATTGCCCACCCCAAACTGATCGAACGACCCATTGTGATAAAGGATGGCAAAGCGGCTCTCGGACGACCACCTGAAAAGATCCTTGATATCCTTTAACTTTAGACACGCCTGAAAAGAGAAACTGGCATTCTCAGTATCAAGAATAGGAAAACGAATATGGCCGAAGTGCTGATTCTTTACTACAGCCGCCATGGCGCAACTGCTGAAATGGCACAGATGATTGCCCGTGGTGTTGAAGAGGTAACAGGGGCCAGCGCCAGATTGCGCACAGTACCCGAGGTTTCAACCCTATGTGAAGCGACCGAAGACACCATCCCTGAAAGTGGCTCCCCCTATGTCAGCGAAGACGATATGCGTGAGTGTGATGGATTGATTCTGGGCAGTCCAACCCGCTTCGGTAACATGGCAGCGCCCATGAAATACTTTTTGGACACCACCAGCCAATTGTGGATGAGTGGCGCACTGATTGATAAGCCTGCTGCTGTGTTTACCTCAACCTCCAGTCTGCATGGTGGTCAGGAGAGTACCTTACTTTCAATGATGCTGCCTCTGCTACACCACGGCATGTTCTTGCTTGGCATCCCCTACAGCGAAACTGCCCTACTGCATACCAGCAGTGGTGGAACGCCCTATGGAGCCAGCCATCTGGCTGGCAGCGATAGCAAACTGCCACTGACCGACGAGGAAAAGCGCATCTGCAGAACCCAAGGCAGACGAATGGCTGAAACGGCACTACGTCTACAGCGTAGCCACTGAACAACTGTCAAATGCCAATTCAGCTACCACTCAGCCTCAACATCAGACCCCGTGTCGATTTCGCCAGTTTTATAGCGGGACGTAATGGGGAGGCTATATCCCGTTTACGTTGTAAGCTCGATCCATTCATCTATCTTTGGGGTGAGACAGGCAGTGGCAAAAGCCATCTGCTGCAGGCATGCTGCCATCAGGCACAAAGTGACAAGGAACAACCTGCCTATCTTCCATTCAAATCGGAGCATGAACTGGAGCCGGTCATGCTGGAAGGGCTCGAAGCCTTCTCTCTGGTTTGTCTCGATGACCTGGAAGTACTGGCAGGTCAACCGGAGTGGGAACTGGCCATATTCAACCTCTTCAACCTGTTACGGGACAGGGGGGCGCAACTGATTGTGGCATGCGATCGTCCGCCAGCACAGCTTTCACTACAGCTTGCCGATCTTGCCTCCAGACTGACCTGGGGGCCCTGCTACCATCTGATCCCCTTAAATGATGATGAACGCCTTGAATTGCTGATCAGCAGCGCCGATAAACGCGGTATGACCATGAGCATTGAGACCGCCAGCTTTCTGCTGCAAAGAACCCCCAGGGACATCCATTTTTTGACCTTGCTTATGGATCGACTTGATCAGGCATCTTTGGCCGCTCAGCGTAGACTGACCATACCTTTTGTACGTGAAATCCTGAATCTATGAAGCGCTATACTATTAACCCACGAGGTAATGACATGGTAACGACCCAGACAACCATTCAACAGAAACTCCAGTCGGCTTTCTCTCCTCTACACCTGGAGGTCATTAACGAGAGCCATATGCATAGTGTTCCAGAAGGCGCCGAATCACACTTTAAGGTGGTTGTTGTCAGTGAAGCATTTAAAGACGAAAAACTGATCAGCCGCCACCGGCAGGTCAACAAAGTATTGGCTGAAGAGCTGCAGGGCGGAATACATGCCCTCTCACTTCATACCATGACGCCGGAGGATTGGTTCAATCACGGGGGTACTGTCCCCGACTCACCGGCCTGTCTTGGCGGATCAAAGCAGGAGTAAGTACTCCTCAATAGGGCCAGCCACTATCTTTTTGGAGGAGGAAATCCATGCTATACTGGCTTTTAGGGTTGCTTACCCAGCCAGTGAAACGGCCCCAAGAGCAGCAACGGCAGGTTGACATAGAGACCAGCCGGCTTGCGCTCTACTATTTCCCATTCTGCCCTTACTGCCTCAAGGTCAATCGAATCATCCGTCGATTGAATCTAAACATCGAACGCCGTAATGCGTCCTACTTACCCCGTTGGTATGATGAGCTTCACAGGGAGGGAGGTAAGGCGCAAACACCCTGTCTGAAAATAGAGCATGATGAGCGGGCGGAGTGGCTGTATGAGTCTGATGACATCATCTGCTATCTAAGACAGCGCTTTTCCAAACAATAGGTTGATGAGGTTTTTCAGCCGCGCTTTATTTACCCGTGATATCCAATAGGCCACAACTGTCCGAAATAAGTGTCTTACGGTGGGGCAGCACCCCACCCTACGGCCCATGTCGAGATGTAGGTGGGGCCCTTGCCCCACCAATCTCGTGAAGAATAAGACAAATACCATTCATACCTGGCGGTTAAGTCCTAGTGTAGTGTCCTAAACATATTATCCATTTTGCAATACAACCTTGGCTCGCCCCACTTTTTCCAGTATCTGATCAACGCTTTTAGTC
>JAHXHU010000333.1 GCA_025656375.1 Candidatus Thiodiazotropha sp. (ex Ustalcina ferruginea)
TCCGGGGCCATAACAGGTTGTCGAAGATCGAGTCGATTTCGGGGACTTGGAAGTCCCGAAATCCATCATGAGATCAAAGACTCTCTTGTGGGTGGCGCCAGTCTTACCTTCTGGAATTTTGGGGTAATGACTGTTGCCATGTTCGGCGTACTGTTTTTCGTACCTGGCGATGCCTATAACGGCAATGCGACAGGCTTCTATCTTTTGTTTCTGCTCCTGTTCCTCACCACCGGCATCGGTAATGGCTCTGTCTTCCGGATGATTCCCATCGTTTTCCACACGCTCCATCAACGCTGGTCGGCGGATAAGGCTGAAGCAGGGCGAGCGTTAGCTAAGCATCAGGCCGAAACCGAAACTGCCGTGGCATTGGGATTCAGCGCCTCTATAGCAGCATTTGGGGGATTTGGTATTCCAGTTGCCTTAGCCATTTCCAACGCTCTTTTCGGTAATCCCTATTTTGCGATGGCCTGCTTCGGCGTATTTCATATGAGCTGTTTGATCGCCACCTGGTGGTGGTATTACCGCAAGGACGCTGAGGTGTCGTGTTAGTCGTCGGTACTGTGGGAAGGTCCCGGCTAGCCGGGTAGTTAGAAAATCTGTTCAATCAACGAGGATACTCGAATGTCAGATATCAGAGAATGGAACCCTGAAGATTCGAATTTTTGGGAATCAACGGGGAAAAAAGTAGCAAACCGGAATCTCTGGATTTCAATCCCGAGTCTGCTCTGTGGTTTTGCGGTGTGGCTCTACTGGGGCATTATCACCGTTCAGATGCTCAACTTGGGCTTTCCATTTGAGAAGGCCGAATTGTTCACCCTGGCAGCCATCGCCGGCCTGACCGGCGCAACACTGCGTATCCCCAGCAGTTTCTTCATCCGTATCGCCGGGGGGCGCAATACCATCTTTTTCACCACTGCGTTGCTGATGATCCCGGCCATAGGCGCCGGCATCGCGTTGCAGGACAAGAACACGCCACTTTGGGTGTTCCAGATACTGGCCTTCCTATCCGGTTTCGGTGGCGGCAATTTCGCCTCCTCGATGTCGAATATCAGCTTCTTCTTCCCAAAAAAGATGCAGGGTCTTGCACTGGGATTGAATGCAGGTCTAGGAAATGCAGGTGTTACCACCATGCAGATCGTGATACCGCTGGTGATGACATTCGGTATCTTCGGTGGTGACTCGATGATTCTGGAGAATACATCAGGCACCCTGATCGGTAAGATCCCGACGGGTTCTGAGACCTGGATTCACAACGCCGGCTATGTCTGGCTGATACTGCTGATACCATTGGCCTTTGCCGGCTGGTTTGGTATGAATAACCTGCGTACCGATCACGTTTCACCCCACATCGGCTCGACTATCGGCACCTTCTCGAAGATCAGTGGCATGCTGCTGATTGGTTTCATTACTGCTGCAATAGGTCTCTATATCATTTTACCGGCACCAACCGGACTGGGTGCCCCCGGTTGGGCCAAATGGCCGGTCATTGCCGGTATTCTGTTCGGTACAGTCATGCTGCTGAAAATGATTCCTGGTGACATCAAACCGAATCTGCAGCGCCAGTTCAAGATCTTCGGCAATAAGCACACCTGGGTCATAAGCGTCATCTACACCATGACTTTCGGCAGTTTTATAGGCTACTCCGCAGGATTCGCACTGGCCATCAAGGTGGTCTTCGGGTTTCAGCATCTGATGGTGGATGGGGTAATGACCCACACGACAGCCAACCCAAATGGCCCATCAGCTTTGATGTATGCCTGGATGGGGCCGTTCATTGGTGCACTGATTCGACCGGTGGGCGGCTGGATTGCCGACAAGGTGGGTGGTGCCAAGGTGACTCAGATTGTTTCCATCGTGATGATCGGTAGTGCCCTGGGCGTGGCTTACTTCTTGAAGCAGGCCTATGTGTCAGCAACGCCTGAGGAATTTTTCCTGCCCTTCTTTTTACTGTTTCTAATACTGTTCGCCGCGACGGGTATCGGCAATGGCTCCACCTTTCGTACCATAGCAATGGTCTTCGACAAAGAGCAGGCGGGTCATGCCCTGGGTTGGACTTCTGCAGTGGCCGCCTATGGCGCTTTTATCATTCCTAAGGTGTTCGGTGAGCAAATCAAGATGGCAACCCCCGAATATGCGCTCTACGGTTTCGCCATCTTCTACTTTGTCTGCCTGCTGCTGAATTGGTGGTACTACCTCGGACCCAAGGCTGAGTACAAGAATCCGTAGTACAAATCGATAGAAAACAGTTTTCGGATGGGTCTGCGGAAATGAACAAGGCGACATCAATCCCCCCAGGCCTTGGCAGATTCATCCGATCCTAACAAACGTGGGGCTGCTGTTATTGATACAGCTTGTCCCCAGGGAGAAAAACAGATGAGCCATTTGTTAGACAGACTCAGGTACTTCAAGAAGATCCAAGGGACCTTCTCCAAAGGTCATGGCATCGTGACGGGTGAAGACCGGCAGTGGGAAGACACCTACCGTAATCGCTGGCGCCATGACAAGGTGGTCCGTTCCACCCATGGGGTGAACTGCACCGGCGGCTGCTCCTGGAAGATCTATGTCAAGAACGGTCTGGTTGCTTACGAGATGCAGCAGACCGACTATCCTCGTACCCGTCCAGACATGCCTAACCATGAACCACGGGGTTGTCAACGCGGGGCCTCATTCTCCTGGTACCTCTATAGTCCAACCCGGATTAAATATCCGCTGATTCGTGGCCGTCTGGTCGATCTTTACCGCACCGAACGAAAAAGTGGTAAAGACCCGGTGGAAGCCTGGGAGGCAATCCAAAGTGATCCCAACAAGCGCAAGAAATACACGGCGGTACGCGGTCTGGGAGGTTTCGTGCGCAGCACCTGGGATGAGGTGACTGAAATCACTGCTGCGGCCAATGTCTATACTGCGAAAAAATGGGGACCTGACCGGATCTATGGCTTCTCAGCGATTCCGTCCATGTCCATGATCAGTTACGCTGCCGGTTCCCGGTACCTCTCTCTGATCGGTGCCGCATGCGGTTCCTTTTACGATTGGTACTGTGATCTGCCACCGGCTTCGCCACAGGTGTGGGGTGAGCAGACCGACGTGCCGGAGGCGGCCGACTGGTACAACTCCAAATACCTCATCATCTGTGGTGCCAACCTGCCCATGACCCGCACCCCAGACGCCCACTTTGCTATCGAGTCACGCTATAACGGGACCAAGGTAGTCTCCATGGCCCCGGACTACGCTGAGTATGTGAAGTTTGCCGACCTCTGGATGCCGGTCAAACAGGGCACCTATTCCGCTGCTTTCCTGGCCATGGGTCATGTGGCATTGAAGGAGTTTCATGTCGACAAGCAGGACCCATATTTCACCGAATATGCACGCAAATATACTGATCTGCCAATGCAGGTGATGTTGCGAAAGGATGGGGATCGTTATATATCGGATCGTTTTCTGCGTGCCTCGGACTTTGCCAACAATATGGGCGAGTCGAATAATCCCGAGTGGAAAACAGTGGTCTACGACACCAAGAGTGGGGCCTTCGTCGTACCTAATGGTTCAGTGGGTTTCCGTTGGGGCGAGGAGGGTAAGTGGAACCTGCTGGAGAAGAATGCTGTAGACCAGTCCGGAATCGAGGCAGAACTCTCCTGTATCGACGGTCGTGATGATGTGGTATCGGTTGCCTTCCCCCACTTCACCCCGGGTGAGGGCGACGTTCTGATGCGTAACATACCGGTGCGCAAGCTCAAGCTGGCCTCAGGTGATACAGTCATGGTCACCTCCGTGTTCGATCTGCAGGTGGCTCAGTACGGTATTGATCGGGAACTGGGTGATAATCTGGCCACATCCTACGACGATGAGTCCGTGCCCTACACCCCGGCTTGGGCAGAAAAAGTTACCGGTGTTAAACGTGCTGACCTGGAGCGCACCGGCCGCGAGTTCGCTGATAATGCTTCAAAGACTCACGGCAAGTCGATGGTCATCCTTGGTGCCGCAATTAACCATTGGTACCACAACGACATGAACTACCGGGGCATCATGAACCTGCTGCACATGTGCGGCTGTGTTGGGCAATCCGGTGGTGGTTGGGCTCACTATGTGGGGCAGGAGAAACTGCGGCCCCAGGCGGGTTGGGTGCCTATTGCGTTCGGTCTGGATTGGCACCGTCCACCCCGTCATATGGCCTCTACCACCTATTGGTATTTTCATACCGATCAGTGGCGCTATGAAACAGTCAATGCCGATGAGCTTATGGCATCCACTGCCAAGGGTCGCTATAAGGGCTATAGCCTGGCTGACTATAATGTAGTTTCTCAGCGTCTGGGTTGGGGACCATCAGCTCCACACTTCAACAAGAACCCAATGGATATCGTGGATGAAGCCGAGAAGGCCGGTGCCACCGATGAGTCAGGTGTGGCCAAGTATATGGTTGACCAACTCAAGAGCGGCGACCTGACGTTTGCCAGCGAAGATATCGATGCACCGGAGAACCATCCACGTAACCTGTTTGTCTGGCGCGCCAACTTGCTGGGATGCTCGGCCAAGGGCCACGAGTACTTTCTCAAACACCTGATGGGTGCCCAGAATGGTGTCATGCAGGAGGCTAACATCGGAGCTGACTCCAAAGAGGTCGTCTTCCGAAAAGAGGCTCCGGTGGGCAAGCTTGACCTGATGGTGGATATCAATTTTCGTCTCAACTCCACCGGCGCCTACTCCGACATCATCCTGCCAACGGCTACCTGGTATGAGAAGAGCGACCTGAATACCACCGACATGCACCCCTTTGTACATCCACTGGATGCCGCAGTAGATCCGGCCTGGGAGTCCAGGTCCGACTGGCAGATCTTCAAGACCATTGCCAAGAAATTCTCCGAACTGGCAGAAATCCATCTGGGTACCCGTAAGGACGTGGTGGCGCTTCCCATGCAACACGATAGCCCAATGGCGCTGGCTCAGCCTCTGGGTGAAGTCAAGGACTGGAAGCGAGGTGAGTGCGAACCCGTACCAGGCAAGACATTGCCCCTGCTGAAGGTGGTGGAACGTGATTACGCCAACACCTACAAGAAATACACCTCTCTTGGGCCGTTAATGACCAAGATCGGAAATGGGGTGAAGGGTCTGGATTGGAACACGGAGGTGGAATACGAGCAACTCAAGGAGCTCAATGGTGTGATCAAGGAGGAGGGTGTCAGCCAGGGTTTGCCATCTCTGGAAGAGGATATTTATGTCTGTGATTCGGTACTACAGATGGCACCGGAGACCAATGGCGAGGTTGCTCACAAGTCCTGGAAAGCCCTGGGTAGAAAGACAGGCATCGATCATAACCACCTGTGCGATCCACGCAAGGATGAGAATATACGTTACCGGGACATTCAGGCCCAGCCACGCAAGATCATCACCGCACCGACCTGGTCTGGTATTGAGTCGGAAGAGGTGAGTTACAATGCCTGCTGGACCAATATCCATGAGCATATCCCGCTACGCACCCTGACCGGGCGTGCCCAGTTCTACCTGGACCATGAGTGGATGCTCGATTTCGGTGAGGGCTTGTGCGCATTCCGTCCTCCTGTCGATCTTAAGACACACTAAAATGTACCGGACAAAGTAAAGAGCAAACCACATCTGACGCTCAACTGGATCACCCCTCACTCCAAGTGGGGTATCCACTCCACCTACCAGGACAACCTGCGCATGCTGACACTGTTCCGTGGCGGTCCTTATATGTGGGTGGCGGAGGTTGATGCTAAATCCATAGGTCTTAAGGATAACGACTGGGTAGAGGCGATCAATGGCAACGGCGCCACTGTGGCCAGGGTGCTGGTCAGTCAGCGCATACCCAGTGGTGAGGCCTTCATGTATCACGCCCAGGAGAAGCACGTGAATGTACCGGGTTCCAATACCACCGGTAAACGTGGCGGTATTCTCAATAGCGTGACGCGTATCGTGCCCAAGCCGACCCATATGATTGGTGGCTATGCCCAACTCTCTTACGCTTTCAACTACTACGGCACTGTCGGTTCACAACGTGATGAGTACGTCGTAATTCATAAAATCAAGGATGGTGACGTGGATTGGCTGGAGCGTCCGCTGACGGCTAAACGCGAATCCCAACTCAATCCTCCAGGGATCAACAACTGAGTTTTTGATCGTAACGGCACAGGGAATAGGGAGGGCTGATCATGGCCCTCACTCCCACGCCACCGGCAGTGAAAGAATTTTGAGGAACAAACTATGAAAATACGTGCACAAATCTCTATGGTCCTGAATCTGGACAAGTGCATTGGTTGCCACACCTGTTCAGTGACTTGTAAAAATATCTGGACCAATCGCAAGGGGGTGGAATATGCCTGGTTCAACAACGTGGAGAGTAAACCGGGTATCGGTTTTCCCAAGGAGTGGGAGAATCAGAACAAGTGGAACGGTGGCTGGGAGAAGAAGAATGGCGAGTTGGAACTGAAGGCGGGTGGCCGTATCAGTAAATTATTGAATCTTTTTGCCAACCCGGATATGCCTGAGATTGACGATTACTACGAACCGTTCGATTTCGATTATCCAAAACTGCAGAACAAGGAACTCTCCGAGGCTGCCCCCACGGCGCGTCCAATCTCCATGATTACCGGCGAGCAGATGGAAAAAATCCATTGGGGACCGAATTGGGAAGATGATCTGGCGGGTGAATTCGACGAGCGTGCGAAGGATAAGAACTTCGAGGGCATCCAGAAACAGATGTACAAGGACTTTGAAAAGACCTTCCATATGTATCTGCCCCGTTTATGTAATCACTGTCTGAATCCAGCCTGCGTAGCAAGCTGTCCATCCGGCGCCATCTATAAACGGGATCAGGACGGTGCAGTATTGATCGATCAGGACCGCTGTCGTGGTTGGCGGATGTGTGTCAGCGCCTGTCCCTACAAAAAGATCTACTACAACTGGGAATCAGGCAAGTCGGAGAAGTGCATTCTCTGCTACCCGCGTATCGAATCGGGGATACCTACCGCCTGTGCCGAATCCTGTGTCGGACGTATCCGCTATATCGGTGTCGTACTCTACGATGCAGACAAGATCAGTGATGCCGGCGGAACCGACGACAATAAGAATCTCTATCAGTCCCAGCTCGATATCTTCCTCGATCCCCATGATCCCAAGGTGATCAAACAGGCACTGGAAGATGGCATTCCGCAGACCTGGCTCGATGCGGCTCAGAACTCGCCGGTCTACAAAATGGCGATGGAGTGGAAGATCGCTTTTCCCATCCATCCGGAATTCCGCACCCTGCCCATGATGTGGTATGTCCCCCCTCTATCACCTGTGCAGAGCCAGATCGACCAAGGGAATCTACCCACTGAGGCGGATGGCAAGCCGAATACAGCGGTCCTGGAGTCAGTCGGACTCAGCGAGTCTCAGGCCGAGGCTATGTAGCGGTTGCTGGGTATTGCCAACTACGAGGATCGTTTCGTCATTCCTACCTCTCACGAAGAGATGGCTCAGGAGGATCCCTATGCTTTTCAGGGTCAGAAGGGCTTCGCTCCCGGCAACATCAGTTCCCAGGGCAGCGGTCCGGGCGTCAGCCTGTTTCCGACACCACGCAAGCGCACATATACCCCACAGGGCATCATGCCACGCAAAAAAGATTAAGCAGGAGAAAATTCATGCCTATCTACATTATATTGGCGCGGCTGCTCGATTATCCGGATGAAGCGTTACTGGAGAATATGCCGGAGATCATCAGCCTGTTGAAAGGAGATCCGGGTATCAGTGAGCAGGAGCGTGATGCTTTGATGCAACTCATAGCCTGGATGCAATCACATGATCTGACAGGGCTGCAGGGGAGTTACGTGCAGACGTTCGATATGACGCCGGAACACGATCTGCATCTGACTCACCATCTGTTCGGTGACGATCGGGGACGTGGGCCGGCACTGATCGACCTGTCTGAGCATTACAAGGGCATGGGGTTGGCGTTGGAGAAAGGTGAAATCCCTGACTATCTACCGCTAATACTTGAGTTTGTCTCGACCCTGGACGATATGCAGGCGCGGGTTTTTCTGGGAGACGCCGCCAAAGTACTGAAAGTGCTGGCGGAGAACCTGGAGAAGAAGGAGAGTCCCTATGCTCAACTGATTCGTATCGTTGAAAACCGTGGCACTTTAGCCCAGGTCGCCTGAGGAGAGAATCGAAATGATGACACTTCATGACTTTATATTCGGAGCCTACCCCTATCTGGCAGGGACCATTTTTCTTCTGGGAAGCTGGATTCGCTTTGATCGTGAGCAGTACACCTGGAAGACCGATTCCAGCCAACTGCTCAGCAACAAAAATATGCGCCTGGCCAGTAACCTGTTTCACATTGGTATACTGGGTATCTTCTTTGGCCATCTGGCCGGAATGCTGTTGCCACACAGCTGGTTTCTCGCGATGGGGATCTCAGATGTCACGCATCAGTACCTCGCCATCTATGCTGGTGGTATCTTTGGCATTGTGTGCCTTGTTGGTGCCGCCATGTTGTTTTACCGTCGCGTCAGCAACCCTCGTATAAAAGCCACCAGTCGTACACGTGATACCTTTGTAATCGGCTGGTTGTTGGTAACCGTAACGCTGAGTTTAAGCACGATTCTCGTCTCATCAGGTCATGCTTCCCATGGTGATCTCTCGCAGATGATAGCACTCACAGAATGGGTTAAAAGTGTGGCTATGCTGAGTGCAGAGCCGGGTCTGGTTCAGGGAGTCTCAACGATTTTCAAGATCCATATATTCTTCGGGATGACCGTGTTTTTGATTTTTCCGTTTACCCGTCTGGTTCATGTTTGGAGCGTACCGTTTAGTTATCTCGGTCGTGCCTACCAGATTGTTCGTGTCAAACGGATACCTATGAACTAAGCACAAATAATTGATGTAACCGTGGGGGACGCAAATCCCCCACGACCCTGTCGTGAGGCTGTCTCTATGAGTACGAATCCATACGCAATCCGTGTTGAATATTTAGATGTCAATGGTGACAAGGTAGCTACTGACCAGGAAGGTTATATTCAGAAAATGGATGAGTGGTCTGAGGCCTTCGCCGTGGCCCTGGCTGAAAAGGAGGGTTTGGTATTGACTAGGTGATCTACTACATCAAGGCTTACTATGAAGAACACCGTGTGCAAGCCCAGGTTCGTGACATGATTAAGCACTTTAAAAATAATTGGGGATCTGAACGTGGCAATAACCGCTATCTACATGACATTTTTCCCAAGGGAGGTCCCCAGAAACAGGGTAACCGATTGGCTGGGATACGTCGTACCAAAGGAGAACATTAATTAAACATTAAAGGATCAAAATACCGGGAATAATTTCAGACAATATGAGATAACCCGATTGTCGATCACAAAACAATTGATGGGAATGCCAGCCATAGCCGATCACACATTATTCAGCCTTCCCTGGCCCTGTTATTCCCTCTGATTAAGTTGAGATACCGGAACCAGCGTATACACCATCCATTTCTCTCTGCACTTCCTCTTCAAAGCTGAAATGGAGTTCCTCCGCTTCAAGCTGTATGGCCTCGTTACTCTTGCGTCCAGCGTGAAATAGCAGGCGTTCAACGACTGAGTTGATGTCATTGTAGGGGGGAACCTGCAGTTGCAAAAGACGATCATATACCGCTTGATCCAGACTGACCTGTACCTGATTACTCATGCTTGGCCTCCAAGGAATAGGGGATACCTCACCCAAATAGTAGACTATATTACTTGGTTTTTTATTTGGCTCGGCAATATGCGATCTCGGCCTTACAGGCACATGAATAAACAGAGGATCTCAAACCGTCCGTCTCTACCAGGCAGAATCAAAGTATCCTTTTGAAAACATACGTAATTATAAGTTGTGTTTTGTTATTATATTTGAGTCACTGGCTGAGTTTATTGACAATCTTCTTTTTGTACAGGCGTGTAGTTCAACCCTGACAGAACACATCGTCCCTCTTTGCTGAGCACCCAATTAATATACGCTTTAATCTTGCCGTCAGGCTCACCATCTGTATACATGTACAAGGGTCTGATCAAAGGGTAGGTGGTTTCTCCCGATGCACTCTCTGCTGCATACTTCAAACAACTCTCAGTCTCTTGCTGTAAGAGACATACAGCTTTGACTTCCAGTGTATGGTAGGCATAACTACTGTAACCAATTGCGCAGGGTGTATTTCCAACAAGTTCCACTAAATCCTTGGATGACTGGGTGCTCAATATTTCAGGTTTGTATTTATTCCTGTATTTTTCTCCAATAATTTTCTTACGAAAATAGGCATAGGTACCGGAACTGCTTTGTCTGCTGACAAGAATAATCTTCTGATCTTTACAACCGGGTCCCTCAATACCGAGATCTGTCCATTTTGTAGTAGCGCCACCCCGGCCAAACAGGCCACCTAACTGAGTAAATGAAAGTGCCTTTAACGGATTGTCCCTGTGCAGATAGATGGCGACTGCATCATAGCCCACAATATGTTCCATCGGATCTCTTTGCTCTTTCTTTGCCAACATACGCTCTTTGGTTGTTAGTGGCCGACTGGCATTGGCGATATCGACCAGACCATTGATCAATGCCGCAATTCCAGTTCCGCTACCGCCTCCGGATACGGCAATACCCACTTCAGGGTCGATTTTTCGGTAGGCTTCTGACCAAGCCGATACAGCGATTGCCATGCTGTCCGATCCACGGTTTTGAATCGGAATGCGCTGTGCCTGTACTAGCAGTGATGTTGAGAGTAGACAGACAAATAAAGTACCTATACTTATCAGATTAAATCGCATCTTATCCATATCGCCCCTCAATATAATCGGCAGTCTCTTTTTGTTCGGGTGTGACGAATAGATCTTCCGTAGCCTGATGCTCGACCACTTTACCCATCAGCATAAAAATACACTCTTCACTGGCCCGTCTGGCTTGTGCCATATTATGAGTGACGATAAGGATTGTGTATTCACCACGCAGTTCCCAGATCAGCTCTTCTACGGCTGCCGTACCTTTAGGATCCAGTGCTGAGCAGGGCTCATCCATTAACAATACACTGGGTTTAACCGGCAGGAGGCGGGCAATACAGAGTTTTTGCTGTTCTTCCAGGGAGAGTTCCGTTCCCCTTTGATTGAGGCGATCTTTTACTTTGTCCAATAAAAGCACTTGCTTTAGTGCTGATTCAACGATTTCATTCTGATCGCTTTTCGATGATTTATCGCCTTTGTTATGTATCCTGTGTCCGAACAGAATATTATCCCGTATCGAGATGGGCAGTGGATTGGGCCGTTGGAACACCATCCCGATCTGCTTGCGTACCTGTACCAGTTCAACATCAGGGTCATAGATATTTTTATCCATTACTTCGATATTGCCCTCGATTCGCACATAACCAAGTCTTTCATTGATACGGTTTACACTGCGAAGAAGGGTGGACTTCCCACAACCTGAAGGCCCGATCAGAGAGGTAATCATGCCATTGCAGATGTTGAGATCAACATCGAAAAGTGCTTGAAAAGTACCATACCAGAGATTGAGTTTACTGGTTCGAATGGCAAATTCCGCTACCGGTTCACTGATGGCTTTTGCAGTGGCATTCATGTTGAGATCTTCATAGGGGTTAATGTTTGTGAGTTAGCCGAATTTACCTTCGACATAGTCCCGTGTTCTTTGATCTTGAACCTCGCCTGTAAATAGGTCTTCTGTTACTCCTACCTCCACACATTCTCCTTCAAGAAAGAAAGCCGTTCGATCTGCCAGGCGGCGAGCTTGTTGCACCAGATTTGTCACAAGGATGATCGTCATATCATGCTTCAATTCTTTCAGAACGTCCTCTATGCGCATGGTCGTGACCGGGTCTACGGCGATAGAGAATTCGTCCAGCATCAACAGATCAGGTTCCTGTGAGAGTGCTCGGGCAATGGTCAGTCTTTGCTGCTGTCCCCCCGAAAGCAGGCTTCCGAGAGAATCAAGTCTGTCTTTGACTTCATCCCAGAGTGCAGCCCTGCTCAGGCAACGTTCAACGATCACATCGAGTTCGCTTTTCCTCTTTATACCGCGCAGTCGAGGCGAAAGTGCGACATTTTCATAAATTGTCAGTGGCAGTCCGACGGGCAAGGGGAATACCACACCGATGCGACTGCGCAAAGCATAGATGTTTTTAAGGTTTTGCACATTGAGTCCATTGAACAGAATTTCTCCTTCAACCGACATGTTGGTGTTGAAAGTATCCATTCGATTCAATGTTTTAAGAAAAGAGGTTTTTCCGGCATTGGGTGGTCCGATAATGCCGAAAATTTCATGCTGCCGTACTTCCAGATTGACCCCACTCAGGGCTGGTGTGCCGCCATACCTGATGGTCAGATCACTGACACTGAGTTTAACGGGAGCAGCAAAAGCGGGGTCTTCTATTTTATTGGCTGCAGCCAGGTTGACATTCATATCTACCATTTCTTTTTGCCTCGCAGATACATACGGAATGCAATAGAGATACTGTTCATCAGCAGTACCATGGCTATCAGTACCAGTGCGACACCAAATGCCAGGTTGTCAGGAACACCAGGCACTTGGGTGGCGACGACGAACAGATGCAAGGAGAGGGCCATGGTTTGATCAAATACACCCTGGGGTAGAAATGGCAGGAAGAATGCGGCACCGGTGAACATGATCGGTGCTGTCTCTCCGGTAGTGCGTGACACTTCCAGGATGACACCTGTCAGGATGCCACTGACAGCATTGGGCAGGACTACTCTGCGAATGGTCTGCCACCGTGTAGCACCCATATTCCAGCAAGCTTCTCTGAAAGCTTGCGGAACGGCTCTTAAGGATTCACGCGTTGAGACAATCACAACCGGCAATGTCATGATGGCCAAAGTTAGACTGGCGGCAAGAATACTGGTGCCAAAACCGAAAAAGATGACAAAGGCACCAACACCGAAAAGGGCATGCACAATAGAGGGAACGCCTGCCAGGTTGATGATGGCCAGTTGGATAATGCGGGTGAACCAATTGTCACCGGCATATTCATTCAAATAGATCGCTGCAGCAACTCCCAGCGGGACAGAAGCAAGCAAGGCAACGGCGACAATCCACACGGTTCCGAGCAAGGCGGGAAAGATGCCCCCTGCCGTCATGCCATTGGTTGGGTCGGTAAACAGGAAGTCGATGGAGATAATACTGCCACCCTTGGCGATCAGGGTAGCGAGGATGATCACGACCGGTATGATCAACAGCACGGTCATCATCAAAAAAAGGATGCGGAACAGATTCTGGACGCGTTTGTTCCGTACATTCAATGCAGATTCAGCAAACATCTCTTATTATCCTTTACGGATGCCACGAACGATGAGATCCGCGGTCAGGTTGATTATAAAAGTAATGATGAATAGGAAAATGCCAATCGTGAACAATGCCTGATAGTGCGGTGACCCGACTGCGGTTTCACCCAGTTCTGCAGCAATGGTTGCCGTCAGGGCGCGGACCGGATCGAACAGGCTACCTGGAATATTCACTGCATGACCGGTCGCCATAAGCACCGCCATCGTCTCACCAAAACCACGTCCCACACCCAACAGCACTGCACCGAGCAGACCATTTTTTGCAGCAGGTAGTACGGTTTTAAATATCACCTGCCAGCGCGTAGCACCCAATGCTTCGGCAGCCTCTCGATAACGATCAGGCACTGCCTTAAGGGCATCCTCTGCGATCGAGGTCATGATCGGTGCTGCCATTAGTCCTAGAATGATGCCTGCATTGAGTACATTCAGACCGACAGGTACATCAAACAGATCGATGATCAATGGGTTCATGATGGAAAGACCGATAAAGCCCCATACCACTGAAGGTATGGCAGCGAGAAGTTCCACCAGTACTTTCAGGTACTCTCTCAGCTTGCCTGATGCAAACTCACCGATAAAAATGGCAGCACCAAGAGAGAAGGGGATAGCGACAACCATAGCCAGCCCGGTAACGCTGGCAGTGCCCGCCACAAGCGCCAGAATGCCGTATTCAGGCGCATCTTCATCCGATGGTTCCCAAAACGGAGAGAGGAAAAACTCCCTGAAGCTAAAATCCTCAAGCAGAAAACCAAAGCCCTCCATGGTGATAAAAATAAAGATACCGATGATGAAAATAATGGCGGAAATCCCTGCGACAAAGACAATAAACTGAACGAATTTATCGATATACCAGTCCATGTTTCGGCTATCGAAATCGGTAGTCATCGATCTGTTTAGCGGGTTTATTGCCGACATTTCAACTTGCTCCTTCCCCGCGAAGCAACTCCATCAAATCCTTTATCAAGATTGCAATTTCATGATAAAGCGTCTCATATTCATGCTCATCTTCTTCCTCTGGAACTTCACCCAGTCCCCAGTCGAGGGCTGAGGTATGAAATGGTATCTGCGGGAGATAGGAAGAGACACCACCTTGCAGACTGACGATGACATGCTGCTCTGAAAGCTCTTTTGCAGTCAGATGGTCGAGCGATGTCAGCTGTGTATGGCTGATGTCTATACCTCTTTTTTCCATAAACGATCTTAGTTTAGGATTTAAAGATCCTGCCTGTGTTCGACCAGCACTGCGATACTTGCCAGACTGAGGATGGTTTTGTCTGGCAATCGTTTCTGCCAACTGACTGTGACAACTGTTGTCTTCATCGATAAACAGAATGTTGAATATTTTTGGCTTCTTCTGCTCACCAGTGACCGCAAATACAGTATCCTCACAAAGGTTTTTTGCCTGGTCGGCGACACGTTTTAATTGGCTGAATATGACAAATATCGCCAGCACCTCTTCGACCTTGCCACGTTCGTCATTAGCCATCATTTCCGTATAGACCACATCCAGATTGTGCTCCAGCTCATTTGTCATGATCATTGTGCTTTTCGCTATATCGGCATTGAATTCGGTAAATGCCTTAATAGCCTGCTGCAACATAAGCATGGTTTCATTTGCAACACGATCCAGTTCTCTGCCAAGCCCCCCGCTTGGCGGTTGAGAGAGCTGTGCAGCTTCACGTGCAATAGTCACTGCATAGTCACCGATACGTTCCAGTTCAATGTTTGCACGTATTACCGAAGAGAGCAGGCGCAGATGTCCACCACTGGGTATATGTTTAGCGAAGAAACGATGACAGATTGAATCGATCTCACGCATACAGCGGTTGATCGGGTTATCATTCAGTACTGTTGAGTAGGCAAGCTTTTTATTGCCGGTTTGAAGGGCATTAACAGCATTTTTTACGGCATCCTGAACCTGCTCCCCCATTTTTGCCACACGGTCGTGGATATTATTAAGGTCTCTCTCCAGACGTTCTTCAAGTTGGGACATTGCTTGATACTCCGCATTGAACGGTGTCACTGGCAGATACCGTTCTATTCTTATCTATTCAGCAAAATAGTTGTTAGTCAGGTTAAAGGTCCGAATTCACGCACCTTTAACCTGATCAGTGTGTAAATGGAGTTTTTAGCTGCAGTCCACATCTTGAGTCGGTGCATATCCCTTCTTCAGAAGAATGCACTGACCCACATCACTCTTGACCCAGTCAAGATATGTTTTGATTGCCCCTGCGGGTTCACCATTGGTCACTGCTGTCCCATAAATATTCATGAGAATAGCAGCCTGGATTGAAGTGGTGAAATATCGGGATCTGGTGGATCCCCGAATAACAGTT
>JAHXHU010000256.1 GCA_025656375.1 Candidatus Thiodiazotropha sp. (ex Ustalcina ferruginea)
TAAGCCGCTACGCGACAGCGGATACCTGCCCGGGCCCTACGCCTGCCGGGGTCTACCAACCTTCGCTTCGCTCTCCAGGGTTGGTAGCGACCGTGCTGTCGCGGGCTGCCGATGACCGCACGGTGCAGTGTAAAGACAATAAGGGCAGTCTGCCGGGGTGTGCGGCCGGTAACCCGAACCCGACTGCAATCATACCGAAAGGCACTCCGGTCGGTTGCGGTCTCTGCCACAGACAAAAGAAGTAACTCTAGAATTGCTGTAACTATTACGAGCTGGTTTAGGGGTGGCTGCGGCCACCCCTTCTTTAACAAATTTAACACAATAACACAGACACCCATCGTGTCTTGTACCGGATGACTACCCCGAACCTGAGTTGGGTCACTGATGACGCGGACTATCAGATTCTCATCGTTCACTTGTTGTCCGGGAACGCTAACATTTCGTAGACAGCCGTTTTTTTAAGACCGAACTAAACCTTTTCCCATTCAACCACAACGGCATCCTCGCCAGGTTGCGCCTGAAAAGGCCGGCAGACACAGCGCCCCGGAATCAGCGCCAGTTCCCCATCCAGATAGATCAGCGGTGTCCGCTCCCGCTCCCAGGGTGGTACACCCCACTCCTGGAAAAGTTTTTTCAATGGCCGATGATGGGTCTGACCGGGCAATTGACAACGTTCACCACCTCTGCGGAAACGTACATCCACTTTAGCTTGCTGCCAATGCGTTGCGGAGACTCCATCCTGCGCGGGGTGTACGATCAGTCGACCCAGGTCTTCGGACAGTGTCAGTCGCTGTTTGTCGGGCCAGGGGATAGGTTGCATGGGAATATCGATAATGAATGTGCGGTTGAGAAACAGTTGATCGCGATAGCGGCGTACCTCCCAACCGTTCCAACGGATCAACGGCGCTGCGTCGATACGGCCATGTACCGCCTCATGCTCGATGCGGGCAAGTTTTTTCGAGCTGGGCAGGGTTGCACCAGCAGCGCTGATCCAGTGACGCAACAGGTTTCTGAGACGAACAGAGTGGAACTGCTTCAATGCCGAGACTGAAAGAGTATCGCTCTCGCCATAGCGGGCCTTGGCCAGGTCCTCTTCGGACTCCTCTTTCACCAACATCAGCAGCTCACCGCTGAAGCGAGCCGCGCGGGACAGGGTTGTGGAGGCAGCCGGCCAGCGTGAACGCAGCAGTGGCATGACCTGATGGCGGATGAAGTTACGATCGAAACGTTGATCCTTGTTGGTGGGATCCTCCTGCCAGGTCAGTCCGTGCTGCTTGGCATACTGCTCCAACGACTGGCGGGAAAACGGCAACAGGGGTCTGGCCAACCAGCCGGGGCCGAACCGGGCGAGGGGCGGCATCGAGGCCAGTCCGGCCGGTCCGCTGCCGCGCATCAGTTGCAGCAGGAGCGTCTCCGCCTGATCGTCCTGATGCTGTGCGGTCACCAACAGGTCCCCCTCGCTCATACATTTGGCCAGAGCCTGGTAGCGTGCCTCCCTGGCAACAGCTTCCAGACTGTCGCCGCTGTTCACCTTCAGTGTCAGCGGCATGTTGACCAATGGAATAGCGTATTGCCGGCACAGCTGTTCACAATGCGCCTGCCAGCTGTCGGCTTCGTGCTGCAGGCCATGGTGCACATGTATCGCCCGAAGCCGATAGGGAAGCTGCGGCCGGAGTTCCGCCAACAGATGGAGCAGTACGCAGGAATCGAGCCCGCCACTGAAGGCAAGATGACAGCAGGATGCCTGTGGCAGTTGCTTGAGGGATTCAAGCAGTCGGGTAGCTGTGAGAATCACAGAGGTTCCCGGTCATCAGAGACCGGTCAATCCCCGGAGAATTGACCATACTGCATAAGCCGTTGATAGCGGGTATCAAGCAGCTTGTCGATGGCCATACTGGTGATGTTGTCCAGCCCCTCGATCAGGGCATGTTTTAGGTTCTTGGCCATGGTCTCGATATCACGATGGGCACCACCCAGTGGTTCCGGCACGATCTCATCAATCAGGTCCAACTCCTTTAATTTGTCGGAGGTAATTCCCATCGCCTCGGCCGCCAGCGATGCCTTCTCCGCACTCTTCCAGAGGATCGACGCACAACCTTCGGGAGAGATTACCGAATAGGTACTGTACTGCAACATGACGATACGATCACCGACACCAATCGCCAATGCACCACCTGAGCCTCCCTCGCCGATTACCGTACAGAGTATCGGGGTACGCAAGCCAGACATGATTTTGAGATTGCGGGCAATGGCCTCACTCTGGCCCCGCTCTTCCGCACCCACACCAGGGTAGGCGCCAGGGGTATCAATGAAGGTCAATATCGGCAATTTGAATCGTTCCGCCATTTCCATCAAACGCAAGGCCTTACGATACCCCTCCGGACGAGGCATACCGAAATTTCGGTAAAGTTTATCTTTGGTATCTCTGCCCTTCTGATGGCCGATCACCATCACCGGCCGACCCTCGAGGCGCGCAACACCACCCACGATTGCGTGATCGTCAGCAAAGGCCCGGTCACCATGCAGCTCATGAAACTCATCGAATATCCGGTCGATATAGTCCAGTACATAGGGTCGCTGAGGATGTCGCGAAAGCTGTGAGATGTCCCAGGGCTTGAGATTGGAGAAGATCGATTCGGTCAACGTCTGGCACTTGTTCTCCAGACGCGCGATCTCATCCTGAATATTGATCTCATTGTCGCTGCCGACCAGGCGAAGTTCTTCAATCTTCGCATCGAGCTCTGCAATGGGTTGTTCGAATTCTAGAAAGTTCAGATCCATGGGCGGAATATACCGGATTCAAAAACGTTAGGATAGTCAATGAGCGGCTTTCCGGTTACTCACTCGACCCGACTGTGCTGCGGAATTCCGATAACTGACGTGCACTGAGCCAGGACCGAAAAACTGCTCCAGTCGACGCAACAGTTCATCGGTTGGATTGACCTGCCACTCCTTGCCCAACTGAATATCACCACAGGCCACTGCAGTCTGATAATGCAGCCGTATACCGGTGGTACCACCACGAAAGGGAGTGAGTATCTTTTGAAGTTTCTCACTCAATACAGCGGCATCGAGGCCATTTGGCGTTAGGTTGACATTTAACAGTCCCGCATAGTGTGAGCGGGCTTGTTCGAAAGTCAGTAAGTTATCGGCACGGATGCTCAGTCCACCACGAAATTCGTCGTAGTTAAGACTACCTGAAACCACAAGGATATTGTCAGCTGCTATCAGTTCGCGGTGTTGCTCATAAGCCTCACTGAACAGCGTGCACTCAATACGTCCGCTGCGATCGTCCAATACCAGGGTACCCATTCGCCCTCGTTGTGTTTGGCGATGGCTGGCGCTGACAACCAACCCTGTCACCACCACAGGCACACCCCGACGCCGTTGACCCGGTACGGGTGAAGCATCGAGACTGAGATCGCCAATACGACTGCTGCTGATGTGATATAACTCTTCAGTATAGCGGTCGATGGGGTGACCGGTCAGATAGAGCCCGAGGGTCTCTTTCTCGCCCTGCAGGCGCTGCTCTTCCTCCCATTCGTCCACATCGTTCGGAATCACCTGGGCATGACTCGCCTCGGCTGGCTGTGGATCACCCATACCGAACAGGTCATTCTGCCCGACTGCCTGCATGGCATGGTGTTGCTCCGAGAGCTTGAGCGCCTGGGGCAGTTGTAACATCAGGGTTGCTCGATTGGCACCCAGACCGTCGAGTGCCCCGGCGCGAATCAATGACCCCAGTACTCGCCGGTTGACCTTACGTAGATCGATGCGGCGACAGAAACCGAAGATATCCTGGTAGGGACTGTTGGATTTGCGCTCATGGATAACCGACTCGATAGCAGACTCACCCACCCCTTTTATAGCACCAAGGCCATAAACAACAGTCTGATCATCGGCAGCAATGAATTTGTATTCAGAAAGATTGACCTGCGGAGCCTCCACCTTGAGCTGCATGCGGCGACACTCTTCAATCAAAGGCACTACCTTGTCGGTGTTGTCCATATCAGCTGAACAGACTGCAGCCATGAAAGCCGCCGGGTAGTGGGCTTTGAGCCACATGGTCTGATAGGAGACTAACGCATAAGCAGCGGAGTGGGATTTATTAAAACCGTAGCCGGCAAATTTCTCCATCAGGTCAAAGATATAGGTAGCGGTCTCCTCCTCCACGCCCCGCTCCACGGCACCCTTGCGAAATATCTCACCCTGTTTAGCCATCTCCTCCGGCTTTTTCTTGCCCATCGCTCGGCGTAGTAGGTCAGCTCCACCCAATGAGTAACCTGCCAGGACCTGGGCGATCTGCATCACCTGTTCCTGATAGAGGATAACGCCGTAGGTAGGCTTAAGGATCGGTTCCAGATCAGGGTGTGGGTAGGCCACCTTAGCCCGTCCGTGTTTACGGTTGATGAAGTCATCTACCATGCCCGACTGCAGCGGTCCGGGACGAAACAGCGCCACCAATGCAGTAATGTCATCGAAACTGTCAGGTTGAAGTTTTTTGATTAACTCTTTCATACCACGGGATTCCAACTGGAACACCGCCGTGGTCTCTGCACTTTTGAGCAATCGGAAGGAGGCCTCATCATCCATCGGAATGGTATTGATATCGACCGGTTCCTGGCCCAGCTTTGCACGCTCTGCATTGACTGCCTTGATTGCCCAGTCGACGATGGTCAGGGTACGTAAACCGAGAAAGTCGAACTTTACCAGCCCGACCTTCTCCACATCGTCCTTATCAAACTGGGTCACCAGCCCCTCACCATTCTCTTCGCAATAGAGTGGTGTGAAATCAGTCAGCAGACCTGGAGAGATGACTACGCCACCGGCATGTTTACCGGCATTACGGGCACAGCCTTCCAGTTTTTTGGCCATATCGATCAGTTCCCCCACCTCCTCGTCGGTCCCATAGGCCTGTTTCAGGTCGTCGCTCTCCACTAGCGCCTTGTCGAGGGTCATGCCGATCTCGAAGGGAATCATCTTCGCCACCCGGTCAGTGAAACCGTAGGGGTGACCCAGCACTCGACCTACATCGCGCACCACGGCCTTGGCTGCCATCGATCCGTAGGTAATGATCTGCGAAACCGAATCACGCCCATAACGCTGAGCAACGTAATCGATCACCTGGTCCCGTTTGTCCATGCAGAAATCGACATCGAAATCGGGCATGGAGACACGTTCCGGATTGAGGAATCGCTCGAACAGCAACTCATGTTCGATGGGATCGAGATCGGTGATCTTCAGTACATAGGCCACCAATGAACCGGCACCGGACCCACGTCCCGGGCCAACAGGAATATCATTATCCTTGGCCCACTGGATAAAGTCGGCAACGATAAGAAAATAACCGGGAAAACCCATACTATTGATAACGTCCAGCTCAACCTGCAGACGTTCATCGTAGACCTTTCGCTGTTCTACAAAGTCGGGGGATTGGGCATCGAAGATGCGCTGCAACCGCCACTCTAGTCCTGTACGCGATTCAGCAGCCAGAAACTGATCGATTGTCATCCCCTCCGGGATAGGGAAATCAGGGAGAAAGTTTTTACCCAGGGTCAGCTCGATAGTACAGCGCTTGGCGATCTCGACTGTATTCTCCAATGCCTCAGGGATGTCGGCAAACAGCTCACACATCTCCTCAGGGGTACGTAGATATTGCTGCTCACTATAGTTCCTGGGGCGTCTGGGATCATCGAGGGTACGACCTTCATGAATACAGACCCGGACTTCATGGGCATCAAAGTCCTCAGCATGCAGAAAGTGCACATCATTGGTGGCCACTACCGGTACACCGTAGTCAGCTGCCAATGCGACGCTATCGTGGAGGCAACGCTCCTCTTCAGCTCGACCCGTGCGATGCAACTCCAGATAGTATCGGTCCCCGAACAGCTCCAACCAATGGTTGAGCAATCGCTCGACCTCAGCCTGATTACCTGCCAGCAAGGCCCGACCTACATCACCCTGACGACCGGCAGAGAGAGCGATCAGGCCTTCGCTGTTACCAGTTAGCCATTCACGCTCCATGAGAGGACGGCCGAGATGTTGTCCCTCCCGGTAGCTGCGTGATACCAATCGGGTCAGATTTTGATAGCCGGCCTGGTTCTGGACCAACAATACCAGACGATAGGGCGTATTCACATCCTCCGGGTTTCGAATCCAGGCATCCACGCCGGCAATCGGTTTGACGCCGGCCGCCAACGCTGCCTGATAGAAACGCACCAGGGCAAACAGGTTGGACTGATCGGTCAGTGCCACCGCCGGAATACCACCCTCTGCCACCTGCTTCACCAGGGGTTTGACACGCACCAACCCATCGACGAGGGAATACTCAGAATGAACGCGAAGATGAATGAAGGGGGCTTCCATGGGTGCCTATTCTACCCTGAATCGGTCTCAGATCATGAGCCTTATCAGGTCATGATCAAAAAAATAGTGTCAGATTTCAATTTAAGAAAAAAAGCTGCAAATGGACGCAAATCACCGCAATTTTCCGCAACTGACCTATACATGGAAAACTCCTATTTGGTGTTAGCTCGTGTTTATTTGCGGCAGATCTTCTTAGATGAGTTTTTAAGGCACTGCTAATGACGATGCTCGAATCTCTTAAGTAAGTGCCATTGGTGCCAGATTTTGGTTCCTTGAAACCCGGGACTCAGGACGGGTCAAGGAGTCGCTTAACAGGGCCGAAGGAACGACGGTGAATCGGTGAGACACCCAATGATTGCAGTCCCAGCAGATGTTGTTTAGTGGGATAGCCTTTGTGCTTCGCAAGGCCATAACCGGGATAGTGAGTATCCAATTCAACCATTTCATGATCCCTGGCCACTTTAGCAATTATCGAGGCGGCACTGATCGCCTCAACACGACTGTCCCCACCGATGATAGCGTCTACTTTACAAGCAAGATTCGGTGCATGTTTTCCATCCACCTGGGCCAGGTAAGGCAGGAATGGCAAGCCTTCTACAGCTCGTTGCATGGCCAACAGACTCGCTTGCAGGATATTAATCCGGTCGATCTCTTCCACTTCAGCCCGCCCCAAACACCAGCTGTGAGCTCGCTCTCTAATCAACAGTGCAAGTTCTTCACGGCGCTTCTCGCTCAATTTTTTTGAATCAGCCAGTCCGTCAATAGGTCTTTCAGGGTTTAGTATCACCGCAGCGGCCACGACCGGCCCGGCCAGCGGTCCCCGTCCGACTTCATCTACACCAGCAACAAACAGTGTTTCTATTGACATAAGGCTCTGCGTATCAAGTGGACAATCATTCAGAATTAATCTTAAAAAAACGGGGTCATTGATGACTAAAAGACGCTATCATTTCCAGGGCCAACTGTTTTCTATCAACCTTGCCATTTGGGTTAGATGGCATGCTGGTACGAAATACAATTTCAGTAGGCATCATATAACTGGCAAGTCGCCTCTTACAGACATTGATCAAGTTATCCTCAGTCACTTCTATA
Organism: Candidatus Thiodiazotropha sp. (ex Ustalcina ferruginea); assembly: GCA_025656375.1. GTDB lineage: Bacteria > Pseudomonadota > Gammaproteobacteria > Chromatiales > Chromatiaceae > Thiodiazotropha. Next base: position 7,459 of record JAHXHU010000256.1, read on the forward strand.
CCGGGTTTAGGTATCACTACCAGGGCTATTGATTGCCCTAATGTACTATGTGGAACACCAAATGCGACCACCTCGGATACCAGACCTGAACCAAAAAAAATCTCTTCAATCTCATTCGGGCTGACCCGATAACCCGATGTCTTTATCAGATCATCGTTTCTACCCAAGAAATAGAGATAGCCTTCTCTATCCATCTTGACAATATCGCCAGACCAGACCGCAATTTCTTTGTTGGGAATCGCATCCAATCTATCGGGGATTGGACGAAACCGTTCCTGGGTGGCGCTTGTATCATTCCAGTAGCCCATGGCTACCAACGATCCACGGTGCACTAACTCACCGGGTTCGTCCGCAGCACAGGGGGCACCGTCGCTGTCAAGTACCAACACCTCGACATTAGGAATGGCCTTACCGATTGAGGTGGGTCTTTTTTCAACCTGGTCAGGCGGCAGATAGGTCGAGCGAAAGGCCTCGGTAAGGCCATACATAAGGAAGATCTCAGTTTTTGGTAGAACCTGTCTTAATAGCTCAGTGGTCTCTACCGGCACTACCCCACCGGAACTGGTGATATAACGCAAATTCTCTACGGCCTCGCTGGGCCAGGGCAACTCCACCAATAGATTCCAAAGCGGCGGCACTGCTGCCAAACCGGTTATCTTTTCTAGAGTAAGGGTATTAATAACTTCCATCGGCAACAGGTAGTTGATCAACACGACACTGGCGCCGACTGAAAAGGCTGTCGTCAACAGGCTCACACCGTAATCAAAGCTGAGTGGAAGTACCGCCAAGAGCCTGTCAGAGGACGTATTCCCAAGATATTGGGTAACACTTTTGGCCCCAGTCACCATATTTCTATGAGACAGGATCACTCCCTTCGGCTCTCCTGTGCTGCCGGAAGTATAGATCAGTGAAGCAATATCCGAATCGATCACTCTATGCGTACTGATCGAAAAGGGGTCGGTGAACAGGTCATCCCAGGAGATCAATCCCTGCGCATGTTCGTCAGCGTTTTGATTTTCACAACCATCTATCAAGATGATGTATTGCAGGTCTACACAGTAAGCGAGAGCAGTATGCAGCGCTCTGAACTTTCCTTGTGTCGTTACCAGTATCTTGGCATCGCAATCCAGCAGGATGTGAGACACCTGGTGCGATTTCAGTACAGGATTGATCGGCACAAAGACAGCGCCAGCGGCTGAGGAGCCAAAGATGGCGACCACATTCTCCAGGCACTTGGGGAGATAGATCGCAACCCGATCCTGCTTTTCAATCCCGATCGAGATCAGTGCCTGTGAAAATCGATCGACCAGCTCCGACAATTCGGCATAGGTTAATGACGTCTCCTTGTATTTGATGGATATATTGGAAGAAAAGCGTTTGGCTGAATCGAAAAACAAATCATGGAGTAGTGCCGACATCGCTTGTTTGAATCTTTCCTGCTGTAGGGTGATTTACGCACTTAATGCGCAACCGGTAAGATAATAAGAGCAAAAAAAAATGTCCCTGTCTAATAAAGACAACACAGATTTAAATGATACATGTACTCTATGCTTCTCTATCGGATATCCAGCATCCCCAATATCTCTTCAGCAGCACTATTTGCTGCGTTTCGACGTAGTCTTTGATGGATTGCCAGATAGACCTGCTCGATCTCCTCACGTTGCGGCCTGTTATCGAGAAAGTTTAATAGCGCTCTACCCATTGCCTCGGGCTCACAAGCCTCCTGCAGAAATTCAGGGGCATAGGGTCTATCGGCCAACAGATTAGCTATTGCGACATAACGGGTCTTCAACATATTGAAGGTGCGAATTAGCCACATCGTCACAGTGGAGAGTCGGTAAGCTACCACCATAGGCCGTTTAAATAACAGGGTCTCGAGGGTTGCTGTACCTGAAGCGGTCAATACCACGTCGGCTGCACTGATTGCCTGTCTGGATTGACCGTCCAGTAACAACAGGGGCAGGTTTGGTGCAACAGCGTGTAACTGATCCTGAAAAGCCTTTTTGATCTTCTCATTCACCATCGGTGCCACAAACTGTAATCCAGGCTTTTGTTGGCCAAGCCACAATGCTGTCTGGAGGAAAATGAGGCCAAGCCGGCTTGCCTCGCTCATGCGACTACCCGGTAAAAGCGCTATCACCGGTCTATCTGGATCCAGGCCCAATTGGGTTTTGACCCTTCTGGCATCAACCGGCTCAAGTGGGATTTGATCAGCCATGGGATGACCAACATAGACCGCTGGTACCTTATGTTGACGCAGGAAATCGACTTCAAAGTCAAAAATACAGAGCATCAGGTCAACGGCCTGCTGCAATTTTTTAACCCGTCCCTGTCGCCATGCCCAGACCGTAGGACTCACAAAATGCGCAGTGGGTATCCCTGCTGCTTTGAATTGCGTTTCCAGTGCAAGATTGAAATCGGGGGCATCCACACCCAGTACAAGATCTGGAGGTGAATCGAGAAAATGGTCCGCCAGTCTTCGACGAGTTTTCAATAAACCCGGCAGATGGCGAAATACTTCGACTATTCCCATCACCGGATCCATCCTTGCAAGTGAACGACAACCGGCAGCTTCCATCAATGGACCCGTCATCCCCTCAAACCGAATATCTGGATGTTTGGAACGGAGGGCCTCAATCAGCGCTGCTGCCAATTGATCGCCGGAAACCTCATTGGCTAGAATGCCAATCCTAATGGGTCCCTGTGAAATCGTGTTCTGCATGTTAAGGAGACCTGGAAAGTCAGCTAGAGATTAGCGCAAGATACCGCGACCTTTCTGGTGAAGAAACTTACCCAGGATCTCAAGCTCCGGGTTCTCCTCCTGCATGGCATCAATCATATCCCGGGCCTCTTCCAAGCGCTGTTTTGAGAGATAGATCAGCTTGTAGGCCCGTTTGATCTGCTGGATCGCCTCACTGCTGAATCCACGCCGGCTCAGCCCTTCACGGTTGATACCATAGGGTTTGGCTGGATGTCCTGAAACCATGAAGTAGGGTGGCAAATCCATATTAATAGACGATCCCATACCAGAAAAACTGTGTGCTCCCACACGACAAAACTGATGTACCCTGGTGAATCCTCCCAAGATAGCGTAGTCACCTACCTCTACATGACCACCAAGGGATGCAGCATTCGCCATAATAACGTGGTCCCCAAGTTGACAATCGTGGGCTACGTGAATGTAGGCCATCAGAAGATTATCGTTGCCAATCCGTGTCACTCCCTGATCCTGTATGGTGCCACGATGCAGTGTTGCAAATTCACGGATAACATTACGATCACCGATCTCGAGGGTGGTAGGTTCACCCGCGTATTTCATGTCCTGAGGATCTTCGCCTACAGAAGCGAACTGATAGAAGCGATTGTCCTTGCCAATGTGGGTCGGTCCATTGATGACCACATGAGGCCCAACCACGGTTCCCGCTGCGATCCTGACACCGGCGCCGATGATTGAGAAAGGCCCCACACGCACCCCTTCTTCAAGTTCAGCATCCGGATCGATGACTGCGCGTGGGTCGATCAGCGGCCTATCTCCCTTGCAGTACACATTATTTCAGCCGTTGCCACAGTTCTATCATCAACATGTGCAGAACAGGTAAAAAAACCAATACCACGCTTCATTTTATTTTGAACAACCTCGATCATCAGTTGATCACCGGGCTCAACCTGCTGCTTAAATCGGGCTTTATCGATACCGACAAAAAGATAGATGGTTGTCTCGTTGACGGTCTCCGGATTGGACTCCATCGCCAACAGACCGGTTGCCTGTGCCATCGCTTCTACGATCAATACCCCGGGCATCACCGGTTGTATGGGGAAATGACCATTGAAAAAGGGTTCATTGTAGGTGACGTTTTTCAGTGCCAGCAGACGTGCGTCTTTCTCATATTCGACAACCCGGTCTATTAGCAGAAAGGGGTAACGGTGCGGCAACAGACTCAGCACCTTATTGATGTCCATCGCAATCAAACTACCCTCCAGTGACACAATCTTCTCATATCAACCCTTCTCCGCTGAACGTCTTGATATTTTTTTTAGGAATTTCATATCCTTGGCCAACTCTTCAAGGTGCCTCAGTCTTGCGATCATTTTCTTCCATGCTCCATTTTCCATGGCTGGAAGATTACCGCTATAGTAGCCCGCCTTTGTGAAGGACCGGGTCACCAGTGTAGCGGCCGAAAAATGTACATTATCGCCTATCGTCAAGTGCCCTGCCAGACCGGTCTGGCCACCGACAGTACAGTGACGGCCGATCTTTGTCGAGCCGGCAACTGCAGAGCAACCTGCCATTGCCGTATGCTCTCCAATCTCTACGTTGTGTGCTATCTGAATCAAGTTATCCAACTTGACCCCATTGTGCAGGATGGTGTCCTCCAATGCCCCACGATCGATGGTGGTATTGGCTCCGATTTCTACATCGTCACCCACCCGCACTCGACCTAACTGGGGGACCTTAATCCAATGTCCTTGGTCATTGGCCAACCCAAAACCATCCGCACCCAGTACTGCACCTGGATGGATAAGACAGCGCTGACCTATCCGGGTCTCACGACAGAGCGTCACCCGCGCCACCAACCTCGTATCGCTTCCAATACAACAATTATCTTCAACCACACAGCCAGGACCGAGATAAACAGCGGATTCGATCTTCACTCCATTGCCAATGACCGAGCAGGGTCCGACCCTGGCAGACTCATCGATCATTGACGATTTGGCTACAACAGCCGTTGGATCTATCCCAGGTGCTAATGACTGATGTGGGAAAAGCAACGCCGCGGCATTGGCGTAAGCTAGATAGGGATTATTTGAGACGACTGCAGCAGCTGGGCAGTCAGCTGCATCCTGCTCCGAAACGATAACCGCAGAGGCCTGTGTATCCCTGAGATAGCGACGATAGGAGGCATTGCTGAGAAAGCTCAACTGACCAGGGATTCCCTTCTGGAGAGTGCCAACCCCTGTAATCACTATTTCAGGATCGCCACGAAGCTCTGCTCCGACGGCCTCTGCCAGATCTCCGAGCCGAATACCTGATTCCCTCGATCCCACGCTTACTCGACTTTTAGTTGACGAAGCTTTTCCAGGACTAATTCCGAAATATCTATATTTTTACTGAAATAGACCACACCATCAGAGACAATAAGGTCTATCTTTTCCTTCTTACCCACTTCCTGAATCACTTCACGTACCTGCTGGCGAAGTTTTTTAAACTCTTCATTCTGGCGTAAATTCAGATCCTCACGAAATTCGGTCTGGGCATTTTTCAATTTACGACGTCGATTCAGAATATCTCTCTCCAGGCGCTTGACTTCAGATTCACTCATCACAGAGCCATCTCTCTGAAGTTTCTCCTCAAGCTGTTTAAGTTGCTTCTGGGATGCCAGTAGGTCTTTCTCTCGGCGTGAAAATTCAGTCTGTAACCGCTCTCGTGCTTTTTTATACTGTGGCGACTCTTCGAAGACTTTTGTAGCATTTACAAAAGCAATGCGATACTCCTCGGCCAGGACGCTGCCAGTCACACAAAAAACCAAAGTAAAAGCAAATAATATATGTCGTAGTGAATTCACCCATTGACTCCCTAATTGATTAGAAACCACCGCCAATTCTGAATTGAAGGTTCTTTATATCATCACCCTCTTCCTCTTTGAGAGGATACCCCCAGCTGAAGGAGAGTGCGCCCACTGGAGAGAACCAGGATAACATCAGACCTGTAGAAGCCCTAAATCCCTCCCACTCGATCTTCTCTTCCCCTGCCAAGTCGAACACATTACCAACGTCCACAAACAGGCCAGCACGCACAGTGTCCTTAAAATCGTCACCAAAAGCTGGGAACAGTAATTCCATCTGACCCACAATTCTAGCATTTGCTCCCAAAGCATCGTCCTGGGAATCCTGTGGTCCCAGGGTATTCTCTTCGAATCCCCTTACCGAGCCGATACCGCCCGCATAGAAATTGCGGAAGAATGGCAATCCATCATTATCCCCATAGCCATCGCCGTAACCCATCTCTCCATTCAACTTCAGAGTGAATGAATTGGTGAGCTGGAAGTAATAAGCATTGGAGTAATTGATGCGATAGTACTGAAGGTCGCTCCCGGGGATATTGGCCTCCACGGAGAACACTTGTCGTCCACCCCGGTTGGGAAATATGGCTCGATCTCGCGTATCATGGATCCAGCTACCTACCATTTCGAAATCACTGAACTCGTCACCATTCATTTCGACAAATTCATTGATCTCATCTGAGGGGGATGAGCCCAGGAAAAATGAGGTGTTTTCATAAGCCAGGCTGAATCTCAGACGATCAAACTCTGTCACAGGTATACCGAAGTTGATACCTATTCGCCCTACATCCGTCGAGTAGCTGGAGACATTGAGTTCCGAGAAATCTGTCTTTCGATAGCTCATTTCATAGCCCTGACTTACCCCGTCAATGGTGTAATACGGGTCGGTATATGAGATTGAAAGTTTCTTGGTCGCATCACTGGTATCGAAGCCTGCACTGACCCTTTTACCGGTACCAAGGAAATTATTCTCACTAATGCTGGCGTTGAGGATGACTCCCTGGGTCTGGGAAAAACCGACACCGGCGCTGAGACTCCCGGATGCTGCTTCGGATACCCCCAGATTCACGTCCACCAGGTCTGTAGAACCAGGAACCGCTGGTGTCTCCATACTCACATCACTGAAGTAGCCTAGTCGCTGTAGTCGCTCGCGGGAAAGACGGGTTTTCTCGCCGGAAAACCATGCCGACTCCATCTGACGCAACTCACGGCGCAACACCTCATCACGGGTATTCGTGTTCCCAGAGACATTGATATAACGGACGTAGACCCGTTTTCCTGGATCGACGAAGAAGGTAATCGCCACCTTAAGATTCTTGCGATCAATATCCGGGATACTGTTTACGTTGGCAAAAGCATATCCTGCGTCGGAATAGTGCCTGCTTAGTCTGTCGGCGCTGGCAGTCAGTTTTTTGCGCGAAAAAACCTCACCACGTCTGAGATGAATGAGGGGGAATAGATCATCCTGGGGCAATTCCAAATCACCCGCCAGCTTGATATCACTGAGTGAAAATACATCTCCCTCGTTGACCACAACGGTAATGTAGATGTCTTTCTTGTCAGGGGTGATCGAGACCTGGGTGGACTCAATCTTGAAATCGATATAGCCACGATCCAGATAGAATGAACGCAATGTTTCAAGGTCGCCAGAAAGCGCCTGCTTTGAATACTTATCCTTACTGGAGAAGAAGGCGTACCAGGATGGAACGCCAAGCTCAAACAGATCCAATAGTTCACCATCATCGTACGCCTGATTGCCGATGACATTGACTTTCTTGATCCTGGCAGTCAATCCTTCAGAGATTTTGATATCCAATCCAACCCGGTTTCGTTCCAGCGGGGTGACGGTGGATTTAATTCTTACACCATATTTTCCGCGAGCAAAATATTGACGATTGAGTTCTTGCTCCACCTGTTCAAGCAGCGCCCTTTTAAAAACTCGACCTTCCGCCAAACCGATATCCTTCAGGCCTTCCATCAACCTATCCGTATCCAAATCCTTGTTTCCAGAGATATTGATCTCTGCAACAGCTGGTCGCTCCCGGACAAAGACAATCAGAACATCACCTTCATGTTCCAATCGCACATCTTTGAAAAAACCTGTTTTATAGAGGGTGCGTATGATCTGTGAGGTATTACCTGCATTCACCTCATCCCCAGTCTTGACTGGCAGGTAATTGAATACTGTTCCGGCTGAAATACGCTGTAGACCCTCGACGCGAATATCCTCGACAACAAAGGCAGCTGCCAGCTGACCAAACAGCAGTCCACTGATAAGGAAAATGAGGGATAGAATCCGGAGCAATGAAGGCATTATCTCTAGTTACAACTAAGTTTATTCATATTATTTGCTCTGAGGCCTATATCCTCTGAACAACTTCGGTGTCAAACAGCGCGTAAGTATAAGTGATCTTTTTAGATCAGGATACCGATAGCCTTCAGCCCCAACCAGGCTTCAATCAGCTCTACACTTGAATCCGTGGATTCAGGATACAGAATGAACCCATCACTAACCCAGAAAACGGTTTAGGTCGATATAAAAGGCAAGACCCATCACCCCCAGAAGATTGGCTTGCTCATACTGCTGGG
>JAHXHU010000002.1 GCA_025656375.1 Candidatus Thiodiazotropha sp. (ex Ustalcina ferruginea)
GAAGGATCCGTAGACAGCGCCCTTGATTCCCGACAACTCCGGTTCGCGGGAATCACCCGCCGTAAAAAAAGTGGTATTAAACCGCTTCTCGATACGACCCTCTTTCTGCAGTGATTGTATCCATGCCAACTGGTTATTCTTGATGCGACGATCACTCTCTGCAGCATTCAAATCGATATATCCTTTGATCAACATATCGACATCATCATCAGCCAGCAACCAGATACTTTTTTGTGTACCTATGAGTGCAGGGTCCAGCATCACCCTCTCTCTCAGCTGGTATACGGCCCCTGTGCTCACTAGGTTATAGAGAGTTTTTTTCTCGCGACGGTTTGTAACAGAGGGAAACATCTCGCGCATGGCTGCCTTTACAAGCCCTCCGTAATTGGCAGCTGATAATACATCCGGGTCCGTCTCACCAATTGGCGCGATCAACACTGGATCAAACACCACATCCAACTTCAAATAGGTCTGTTGGAAGGCGGTATAGCCATTTACAAAAATAGTGATGAAAAGGAATGAGACAAAAACCAGGCCTAACAGAATCGCTCCCAGCCCCATTCCGCGAAATCGTTTTTCATTGCGATAGCGTCGATCGAGTCCCTGCTGAACCCTTACCATCGTTTTATTATGCTGTTGCTGATTATTCATATTGTTCACGATATTTTCGTACGATATGCAGGGCGATCATATTGAGGGCCAAGGTAATCACAAACAGCGCTAATGCCAGGGCAAATGCCGCCAGGGTCTTGGCACTGTCGAACTCCTGGTCTCCAACCAGCAAAGTTACAATCTGTACCGTCACAGTTGTTACGGCTTCCAGTGAATTTGCGGTTAGATTGGCTGACAAACCAGCCGCCATCACAACAATCATAGTCTCGCCGATGGCGCGGGAGACTGCCAACAGCACACCGCCAACGATACCGGGCAGGGCTGCCGGTATGATGACCTGACGGATGGTTTCTGAGCGAGTAGCACCCAGTCCATAAGAGCCATCCCGCATTGCTTGAGGAACAGCATTAATCACGTCGTCCGATAACGACGATATAAAGGGAATGATCATGATGCCCATCACCACACCGGCAGCCAGTGCCGACTCGGATGAGACACTCAAGCCAAGCGAAGCACCCGTATCTCGAAACAAGGGTGCTACGGTCAACGAGGCAAAGAACCCGTATACAACCGTAGGAATACCGGCAAGCACTTCTAATACCGGCTTCGCCATGGCACGAAAGGATTTACTGGCATACTCAGCCATATAAATAGCGGACATCAAACCAATGGGCACTGCCACAGCCATTGCAATCAATGTAATCAGGAAGGTGCCGGCAAACAGCGTAATAGCGCCAAATACGCCTGACGAACCGACTTGGTCAGCCCTGATAGCTGTCTGTGGCGACCACTCCAGTCCAAAGATGAATTTTGTGATCGGTATCTGTTGAAAAAAGTGGATCGATTCAAACAGAACCGAAAGAACGATACCGATAGTGGTGAAGATAGCCAGCGAAGAGCTCGATATCAGAATGAAATTGATCGCCTTTTCTACCCTGTTGCGAGCACGTTGATCACGCGTTATCGACTGCCGAGCCCATAAGCCGCCCATAGAAGCCAGCGCGAGAGTGGCGACAAAAAGGGCCATGTGACTGATGTTTTTCAGGGAGGCATAGTGATTAGAGGCCTTTTGCATGGTCTCATCAACTGTCCTGGATACAATATCGCCCTGAGCCAGATTACGGATGTCATTCAACACCAGGTTGAGGCGCTCAGTTGGAAGATTCTGAATCTCAGAAGGTAGTCCCTCCACTACAAGCCCGGTCATCACAGCCCCTTCGAAAGAGACCCAAATAACAAACAGCAACAGAACTGGTATGCCACACCATAGCGCGGTCTGCATACCATAGTAGGAGGGAAGCGAGTGAAGATTTCTCACCCTGCCACCCACCAGATTCAGTGAGCGTCTTCGACCTAGGTAGTAGGCCAGTGCCATGAGACACAATAATACGATAATCAGTGTCGAAAATTGCATATAACCTAGAATCCGCAGTTGAACAGGGATTTGAGGGAAAAGGCAGCCGCTATATGCCGATTAAAGATGAACTACTTGAGTGTCAGTCTACGCATCAAATCGACGTTACTCTTGAAGATCTTGCGCTCTTCAACTGGCATCGGGATCAAACCCTTGTCAGCCAGATAGCCCTCATCACCCCAAGCCTTCTCACTGGTAAATTCAGCCACAAAAGCATCGATACCCGGAATCTTGCCCATGTGTGCTTTCTTTACATAAAAGAAGAGAGGACGTGAGACTGGATAGCTACCATCAGCGATCCTTTCAAATGTGGGAGATACCCCGTCAACCAGCGACCCCTGAACCTTATCGGAGTTCTGATCCAGGAAGCTGTAACCAAACACACCCAATGCACCTTTGTTGGCTTCCAGTTTCTGTACAATCAGATTATCGTTCTCACCGGCTTCGATATATTTTCTATCTTCGCGTACGGTGTGGCAGATAGACTTATACATCTTCTTGTCTTTCTTTTTCATGGCCTTGATCCAGCCTACCTCCTTTCAACCACCCTCCATTACCAGTTCTGCAAAAGCATCACGGGTACCTGAAGTGGGCGGAGAACCCAATACCTCGATAGCCATGTCAGGCAGGTTGCCGTTAACCTCCTTCCAGGTCTGATAGGGATTAGGGACCAGCTTGCCACTCACAGGTGCTTTCGGGTCTGGAACATCCTTTGCCAGCGCCAGGAAGATATCCTTACGGGTCACAGAGAATTGTGGCGCCTCCTTGGAATTGGCAAGCGCGATACCATCGTAGCCAGCCTTCACTTCGATGATCTCTTCAATGCCATTTTTCGCACACCGTTCTACTTCAGACTTCTTGATACGACGAGATGCATTGGTAATATCGGGATGTTCAATGCCGACTCCGGCACAAAACAGTTTCAGGCCGCCACCGGAACCGGTCGACTCAATCTTAGGGGTTTTAAATTTAGAGGTCTTACCAAACTGTTCTGCAACCACAGTTGCGAATGGGTAAACAGTAGAGGATCCAACCACGCTGATATAATCGCGGGCGGATGCCATACCAATAAAGCCGGTCAGTGAAAGTGCGACCGCTGCTGAAATCAGCTTATTCACACTTCTGTCTCTCCTTTAAAAAATCTCTGTAACCAGGACTCTGGTTTGACGTGTTATTCAGGCGCAGAGGATAGGCTTCAAAGATGAAACGCGGATGAGAGAAATATGACTATTTAGTGACTGAACACTTGCTGAGAATCTAGATATGAAAAAACATTTCCCTTACCCGATAGAAATATCACCTCGGCACCTTAATGGCTATGTGGGGTGCCGCCTGAGTAAGGGGCCAACGTGTTTTTTCAAGAAGGCTGTATGGAATGACAGGGCAAGGGAAGCCTGTCCACAAATTATCCCGATAATCGATAATAAAGCTGAAGCATCAAAAACAAACTACCGACAACAATTAAAGTTTATCTAAAAACCGGTAACCCGAACCGCGAACCGTCTGTAACAACCCCTCTTTGGCTGAGGGCTCCAACGCTTTACGCAAACGACGAATATGGACATCCACGGTCCGTTCTTCGATGTAAACGTTGGTACCCCACACCTGATCCAGAAGCTGTCCCCGTGTAAAGACTCGCTCCCGATGAGACATGAAAAAGTGCAACAATCGGAACTCAGTAGGACCTAGCACTATACTCTCGCCATCCGAGGATATCCGGTGACTGACAGGATCAAGCACCAGACCACCACACTCCAGATGCTCACCTGCCAGTAATGGAGAGACACGCCGCAGGATGGAACGCATTCTCGCTAGTAACTCTCTGGCCGAAAATGGTTTGGTGACATAATCTTCTGCACCAATATCGAGACCTCGAACCTTGTCATCCTCCTCACCTTTTGCAGTGAGCATAATGATAGGAATCGATTCAGTTTCACGATCTTTTTCAGTCGCCCAGCCAATTCCAAACCACTCATGCCTGGTAACATCCAATCGAGAAGAATGAGGTCCGGTTTAGACCTTCGTATTTGATTTATTGCCTGCGTCGCATCCTCAACAAAATCGGCCTGGAATCCATCCTGCTCAAGAATGAAGCGTAACATTTCACCTACTGCCGGTTCATCATCAACTGCAAGTATTCTTGGGACACTCATTACCCTATCCATATTAACTATACCGGGAGCCATTAAACCGAAGATTTGTTACATAGGGATGACAATCTCACACCCATTTTGAGTATGTCTGACACCCATTCAAAAAGGCGGGAAAATAATACGGCTACCGCAAAGAATTTCTATAAATCAATCGCTTACTTTTTATCATTATCTTCAACGGGAGCTTTGTATAACAAAATCCTTATTTTGGACCTATCCCATCTAGCTGTCATCGGTCCAATAATGCTGTAACTAATAACCCGGCAACATCGAATGATGTTTCAGGCAAACAGGATGTAGTACCAGCTTCTGGTGTCATGGTTCTCCATGAGCTATCAGTTTGCTGATTATCTAAAGCGTATCGAATAATCGATTCATAGAACGCAGGCTGAGGATGCCAAAACATGACACCTATTCCATCAGGTTGTGTGTGCGTGACGACTCCCATGACTGTCCAATATGAATCCATGTGAAACATCTCCAACTCCACCATGGCACCAGACAGCATGGTCAGATCAGCAGTTTGAAGGAATACGCCCTGGACAGATAGGTTTGTTGCCCTGGCTGGAAAGACCTGTTGCTTGCGATAGCGAATATAGACCTGACCGTTCATTGAAAATCGTTTGCTGTAGCGTCTCTCTACCGACATGACTCTTTTTTCCCTCTGTTTTTTCATACTACAAAGAGTCTAGATTTCCGGAATGACACGCGCATGACCGAAAAATGAACCATTTCTGACCAAAATTAACACCCACCTCTCCCCGGAACAGCACGATTCCTGGTATCCTTGCCGCCCCTGGAACAGGCAATTCAACAAACACGATGAAGAAGCAGATCGAGCAATTGGTAATGACAGCGCTGCAACAGCTCGCGGCGACAGGTGTGATTCCGCAAGATGCTGTCAGCAGGCCCAAAATCGAACGCACTCGAGATAGTAAGCATGGCGATTTCGCTACCAATGCAGCCATGGTGCTTGCTAAGGCTGCCCGCACCAACCCCCGTGAACTGGCTCAGCTTCTGCTCGATGAGCTGCCCTCGACCGATCTGCTGGAACATTGCGAGATAGCCGCTCCTGGATTTATCAATTTCACCCTCACATCCACAGCCTATCACCGCCTGATCCCCTCCATTCTTAGCCTGAGTCACCGTTATGGCCGAAGTGATCTGGGAAATGGCAAGCGGGTACAGGTCGAGTTCGTCTCCGCCAACCCGACCGGCCCATTACATGTAGGCCACGGCCGGGGTGCGGCCTATGGATCGGTTGTTGCCGATCTCCTTAAAGCAGTTGGTTTCGATGTGCATCGGGAGTACTACGTCAACGATGCAGGCCGGCAGATGGATATCCTCGCAACCTCGATCTGGCTGCGCTATCTGGAGCTCTGCGATGAAACACTGACATTCCCAGCCAATGGCTACAAGGGGGATTATGTATGGGATATTGCCGCCACGCTCCATCGGGACCATGGCGAGGCCTATCAGCAGGATGCGCTATCGGTTTTTGAAGGCATTGAGGAAGACGAGCCTGACGGTGGTGACAAGGAAGCCCATATCGACGGACTCATCGAGAGGGCCAAACAGCTGTTAGGGGACAATCGCTACCGGTTTGTCTTCGAACTGGGTCTGAATATTATTCTTGACGATATCCGCGATGACCTCTCCCTGTTTGGGGTCAACTATGATGAGTGGTATTCGGAACGCAGTCTCACTGAAAGCGGTGCGGTCAATCAGGCCATTGAACGCCTGCGCAACAACAACCAACTCTATGAAAAGGCAGGCGCGCTGTGGTTTCGCTCCACCGATTTTGGCGATGAAAAGGACCGTGTCGTGGTACGTGACAATGGGCAGACCACCTATTTCGCCTCTGACATCGCCTACCATATGGATAAGCTGGAGCGGGGTTTCGATCGTGTGATCGATGTCTGGGGTGCCGACCACCACGGCTATATCCCACGGGTAAAAGCGGCGCTGACAGCGTTAGGGGATGACACCTCCAAGCTTGATGTCCTGTTGGTGCAGTTCGCCATTCTCTACCGGGGTGGCGAAAAGCTGCAGATGTCCACCCGCTCAGGTCAATTCGTCACACTCAGAGAGTTGCGTAAAGAGGTGGGTGCGGATGCCGCCCGATTCTTCTATGTGATGCGAAAATGCGAGCAGCACATGGACTTTGATCTCGACCTGGCTAAATCCCAGTCAAGTGACAACCCGGTCTACTATGTTCAATACGCCCATGCGCGTATCTGCAGTGTATTTCAGCAAGCGGCAGAGCAGAAGATCCCCTTCGAGAACGATCCGTCTGCCGTCGATTATGGGCGTCTCAGCGAGTCTCATGAGCAGGCGTTGCTCACCAGTCTGGCTAAATACCCGGAAACAGTGGAATCTTCTGCACTCAGTGAGGAGCCTCATCAACTCACCCACTATTTACGGGAATTGGCTAACGACTTCCACACCTACTACAACACCCATAAGTTTCTGGTCGAAGACTCGGCCCTGCGTGATGCCCGGCTGCAACTGATCCTGGCAACCCGACAGGTGCTCCGTAACGGTCTCAATCTGCTAGGTGTCTCAGCACCCGAGAAGATGTAACACCATGGCAGACTATAAACATCGTGCCCGTAACAAAAAGAAACAGCGCCAGAGTGGTGGTAGCTGTTTACTCTATTTCTTTGGTGGACTGGTAGCCGGTGCCTTTCTGATGGGACTGACCTGGCTAAAGCTGGGACCCGATCTCGCCAATGCCCGAGTACCCGGCATCACACAGCCGCGACCTACACCCGCCAGGCAGGACAACCAGCCCGCCCCAAAACCCACCTTTAAGTTCTACACCATTCTACCAGAGATGGAGGTAGTGATACCTGATGAGGAGATCGTTGCACCGGAAAGGCCTGAGACTGCCAAAGCACAACTGCAGCCAGCAACCGATTCGATTCAGAATCGAAGCAGTTATGTTCTGCAAATGGGTTCATTTCGTAAACACCAGGATGCCGACCGCCTGAAGGCAAGACTCGCCTTGATCGGTATAGAGGCGGAGATCCAAAAGGTCAGTATTAATAACCGGGATACCTACCATCGGGTCCGCAGCGGTCCCTATAACTCTCAAAACCAGTTGAATGCAGTTCGACGGCTTGCCAATGAAAACAGTATTACCAGCCTGGTGATCAAGCTAAAAAAGTAATGCAATTTTCCGGCAGGATATGATCAATCGAACCTGAGCGATTCAGCCAAAAATAATTCAGACTATCAACTAATATTATTCACACTAATAATCTTTTTCACGCCAAACATAAAGCTCCATCGAAGCGGGATCACATCGATTACAGCTGCTACCGCAAGCAGCCTCAGCTTTACGCTGTTCGACGCGTCCTTTACGCACCCACTGCTGGAGCATACCCCTCACCGCATCAGGTTCTGCATCGACATGCAGTGCAATTTCCATCAAGGTAGCCTGACCCCGCTTCATCAGATAGTCTCTGATATTGGAGAGCATCATGCACCTACTTCGGAAATCAGCTGCTGACTGCGCAATGACCAATATCTCAAACCACCGATGATAGCCACCAGTAGTGCAATAAGGCCAATGATCCAAACAAGTGCACTCTGGGGATGATCAGCATAAGTCGTCATCTGATAGAACAGACTGGCACTGATGAATGCAATGCCGGTAGACCAGGCCACAACAAAGGTTGCCCAACGAGGCCCGGCTTCGCGACGAATCGCGCCAATGGTGGCAACACAAGGGGAGTAGAGCAAAATAAACAACAGATAGGCGAATGCCCCGGCCTGTCCATCGAAGCGGGCCGCCATGGCGCCAAAGACATCGATATTCACTGCCTGAGCCTGAGCCGCTGCTTCAGCACTACTGATATCACCCACATCCATGGCGAGAGGGTCCGTTAACAAGTCTTTAATGCCAAGGAGATTTTCCGGCACGGTGGCCGTTGCATCACCGATTGACTGCCAAAAGTCGAATGGACGGTCAGATTCAACGACCCCGGCCTCGTCGCTGCCAAGATGAGTATAGAGGGCATCAAGGGTACCCACTACCGTCTCTTTTGCTAGGATGCCGGTAAACACACCAACCGTGGCAGGCCAGTTATCCTGATGTATACCCATCGGCGCTAGAAGCGGTGTTACCGCCTTGCTCATGGTACTGAGCAGGGAGTGCTCGGTATCCTCGTTTCCAAAACTACCATCGGTACCGATCGAATTGAGGGTATTGATCACCAGAACCATTAATACAATCACTTGTCCCGCCTCTTTGATAAAGAGTTTGGCCCTATCCCAAGTCCGCAGCATGACACCTCGCACTGTGGGCATATGGAAGTGAGGCAGCTCCATCATGAAACCGGCACTCTCACCGGAAAGCAGGGTCTTTTTCATGATCAGCCCGGTAAGAATCGCTACCATGATACCAATCAGATAGAGACTGAATACCAGATTCTGCCCATTAGCTGGAAAGAATGCGGCAGCGAATAACACATACACCGGCAGGCGCGCTCCGCACGACATGAACGGGTTCATCAGGATGGTGAGCTTGCGTTCTCTTTCACTCTCCAGGGTGCGGGTTGCCATGACAGCAGGCACATTACAACCAAAGCCGACAATCATCGGAACACAGGCCTTACCCGGCAGGCCAATCGAACGCATGAAACGATCCATGACAAAGGCTGCCCTGGCCATATAACCCGAGTCTTCCACCACAGAGAGAAACAGATAAAGTGCAGTGATAATCGGTATAAAAGTGGCAACCACCTGAATACCGCCACCTGCCCCATCAGCAAGGAGCACAATCAACCAACCCGGCAGACCCATTACAGTCAGCAGATGGCCGAAACCGTCAACAAATACCGCACCGGCCACGCCGTCAAAGAAATCGATAAAGGCACCACCGATGTTGATCGCGAACATGAACATCAGGTACATCACTGCCAGAAACACCGGTATTCCGAACAGACGGCTCAACACCACCTTGTCTATCCGGTCGCTGAGCGTCTTTTCAACCCGTCCTCGCTGTTGAGTCACATTCTGAGAAATTGCATGTGCATGGCCATATCGTGTGTCAGCAATATGGATATCAAGATCTTCGTCCACCCGGTCCTCGATCACTTCCTGCCAATGATGTACCTGCGCTAACAACACCTCATCTGAATGATCCAAGGCAAATCGGTCACCTTCAAGCATCTTCAAAAGCAACCATCGTCGATTTGAATGGCTCTGCTTTTCAACCACCGGCAGGGCTGGCTCCATGGCCATGATAGCCTGCTCGACCAGTTCATCCTGGGCAAGCGCAAAACCACCGCTTACCGCACCGGCAGCAAGATCCTGAATCGCCCCCTTGAGTTTGGTCAATCCCTCACCGCTGACCGCAACAATGGGCACCACCGGGCATCCAAGATCCTGGTTAAGACGTTGTACGTCTATCTCAATACCACGCTTACGCGCCACATCCATCATGTTGAGCGCCAGCAGTAACGGTACGCCCATTTCCAACATCTGAACCGAAAAATAGAGATTACGTTCCAGATTGGAGGCATCCACGATATTGACGATCAAGTCAGCACCCCCGGAGAGGAGATAATCCCGCGTCACCTTCTCATCCAGCGATGAAGCATCCAGTGAGTAGATGCCTGGCAGATCGACAACAGTGACCTCTTCACTGTCGATGGTGAAGCGTCCCTCTTTTCTATCCACCGTCACACCAGGCCAATTTCCGGTACGCTGACGAATGCCGGTAAGACTATTGAACAACGCTGTCTTACCGCAGTTGGGGTTACCTGCGAGTGCAATGGTCAACGGGCGTTGATCAGAAGAGACTGGAGGGGAACTCTGTTCATGACAGGCCACAGTTTTACCCTAGTGTTGCGTCGAATCAGTCGGAAGCATCAACAGCTTTTCCGCTACCCCGGCACCCAGTGCAACTCGGGCACCCTGGCTGGCTACCACCACACCGCCACCTCGGCGTTGTATCAACTCAACCTCAGAACCCATCCTCAAACCCAAACTCAGTAAGCGATGGATCAGGTGTCTGCCCCCCGCTATCCGTTTGATCATGGCACGGCTCCCCACTGGCAAGCGGGCCAGGGTGATCAGTTCCTCTGAGATGCTACTGTCGGATGCCACAAACAAACCACAAATTATTCAAATCTTAATGATTCTCATTAAAGCAGGGTTTATAACTGCATGCAATTAATTACCTGCAGTATATCCCAATTAACTAATATTCGGCTTATGCAACAGATCCACCCGATGAGGCTTAAGAAACTCGGCCCCTTGCGTACCCATATGGGGCATAAAGGCCTGTTTGATCTGTTGGTAGCGTACTTTATCAATCTGCAACCGAGTGTGAGTTACGTTTAGAAAGCGTGAATCAAAAGCTTCCCAACTCTCATAGCAACCGGGAACATTCAGGAAAAACTGACCAAGCAATGTCATACTCCCCCTCTCCAGCAACGATTGAATCGCCTTGAAAGCGCTCTCCCTGACCTCTTTTTCATCATGAATCAGGCTCATCAAGGCATTAAAGTTGCCACTGTAGACCGGCTCTGAGAAATAGGCTATTCCACCTGGCTTGAGCACCCTGACTATCTCACTCATCACTTTTGGCATTGTCTCTTCGGGGACATGATGGAGTGATTTCAGCATCCATACGATATCGACACTCTGGTCCGGCTCACTGATTGATTGAGCCCCTTCAAGCCGGAAGCTGACATTGGCTACCGGTGCGACCAGGTTCTTCTGATGCTGAATCCGGTCTACCTCGGTAGCAATGAACCGGCAATCCGGGTGTGACTCCGCCAGCCGCCGCGTGATCCACGCACTGCCACACCCCAGTTCAAGAATCCGGGTGTCCCTGATCGGCAATAACCGTTCCATCAACTCAATTTCACTACCCGTTTGGTACGCATCCGGGTTATTCAGAACCATCTGATTTGCTGACACTCTTCTACTGCTCCATTATGCTAACCCTGAATATACTACCTTACAGGTGTCCCGATTGTGCTCTTTGATGGGATTGTTAAATGGTCAGATCGAATTCGTCTACAGCTCTCGCGCCATGATGCACTGCTGATTCTTTCGGCCCTTGGATTAATCTGCGGCTTTGTGGCGGGGATCGTTATCGTCCTGTTCAGACTACTGGTGGAATCCAGTCAGTCGGCTATCCTGCCCGGTGGTGGTGCAGAAAATTACGAAGCTCTCCCTCCTTTCATACGATTCGTATTACCGATTCTCGGTGGTCTGCTGCTCGGATTGATTTTTCTGCGCTATGCCAAGGGACTGCATGTTCTCGGCATACCTCGGGTGATGGAACGGCTGATCTACCACCAGGGACATCTCTCCATGCGGGGCTTCCTGTTGCAGTTTTTTGGTGCCGCCATTGTCATCATCAGTGGCCACTCGGTGGGTCGCGAAGGACCGCATGTATTTCTCGGCGCTGCCAGCGGCTCCCTGCTGGGTCAATATCTTTCACTGCCCAACAACAGTATTCGTACCCTGGTTGGCTGCGGTACTGCGGCTGGCATTTCCGCCTCCTTCGATACCCCATTGGCCGGTGTCATCTTTGCTTTGGAGGTGGTGATGATGGAGTACACCCTGGTCAGTTTTATCCCCATCATGTTGGCTGCCGTCAGTGCTAACAGCGTCTCTCTGATGCTGTTCGATGGTGAGCGGGTACAGCATCGGCGGCCTATGTACATTTGATCCAGCTCATTTCCGACAAAACCCAAAGCATGGCTTTCTGGACTCGCAATGCATTTGCAGGCGTACTGATCGGTCTCTTCGCTCTGGCAGTCCCACAGGTGATGGGCATCGGCTACGATACGGTCAATCAGATCCTGCTCGGCGAATTGGGGTTTAATCTGCTGCTGATTCTGCTGTTTGCAAAGATCGTTGCCACTGCAGTGAGCATTGGCCTGGGGATTCCTGGCGGTACGATCGGACCCGCACTGTTCATTGGTGCAGCAGTGGGTGGCATCATCGCTCCGCTACCCGGTCTGGTATTTGAGGGTCATGTATCGGATCCTGGTGTCTACGCACTGATCGGTATGGGTGCCGTGATGGGAGCGGCCCTTCAGGCACCACTCGCTGCATTGACTGCGATCATCGAGCTGACCCACAACCCGGAAATTATCATGCCCGGGATGCTAGCCATCGTTATTGCCAGTCTGGTCAACAGTGAACTGTTTGGTAAATCGTCAATGTTTCACACCCTGCTGGAGGCCACCGGCCTCAACTATCACACCGACCCGGTCATGCAGTCACTACGACGTATCGGAGCAGCCAGTTGTATGAACCGTAACTTCGTTCAGGTCGATGCACAACTGAGTCGTGAGTCGGCCAAATTGATCCTCGATCAAAAGCCGGAGTGGATACTCATCAAGGGAATGAATGAGGAGCTGGCGTTGATGCCGGGCGTCGACCTATTGCGAAACCTTGAGCAGCAACAGGATGATGAATTCAACCTGCTTTCATTGCCTGCAACCCGCTATGAGCTGGCATCACTGCCAATGCAAGCCACGCTACAGGAGGCCATCGAAAAACTTGATAGCAGTGGTGTGGATGCACTCTATATCAATTGGTTTGACGAGGCGCACTATTGGTGCATCCAGGGGATACTCACCCGTTCTCAGATCGAATCCGCCTATCACTTTTGAGCTATGTCATCTAGCTGTCAAAAACAGCAACATCCAGTAGCTAAAAAGCATAAGATATTGTGATCGCAACATCGACTTACAGAGAGGGGGCAGCATGACCGAAGAAAGCAATAATCCTGAGACGATCCTCATCGATGAACAGCCCATTAGGCTTGATGAGCTACTGAGTGACTATGAGCGCCTCAAGATCCAGGCTGCCCAGGAGAAAAAGACCGAAAAAAAGGCCATTCGCAGATTCAAGCGTGAGGAAGAGCTGAAGCCCTACCAAGCCGAACTGATCAGATTGCAACAGTATCTGGAAAAGACCCGCACACGCATGATCATTCTCTTTGAAGGCCGTGACGCTGCCGGTAAGGGCGGTACTATTCGCCGTGTTACACGCTATATGAATGAGAAGCACTATCGGGTAGTCGCCCTTGGCAAACCCACCGATGAGCAGAAGACACAATGGTTTTTTCAAAAATATGTTGCCCAGTGTCCTCGCGGCGGTGAAATGGTGCTGTTCGATAGAAGCTGGTACAACCGTGCAGTGGTTGAACCCATCTTCGGATTCTGCACGCAGGAGGAGTTCGATAATTTCATGATCGGCTGCCCTGGTTTCGAAAAAGATCTGGTTCGTCAGGGCACAATCCTGGTGAAACTCTACTTCTCAGTCACCAAGGAAGAGCAGGAGAGACGATTCGCTCGCCGCAAGACAGACTCTTTACGTCAATGGAAACTGTCAGAGATCGATGTGCAGGCCCAGGACCGCTGGGACGATTTCACCACACAAAAATATGAGATGCTGAAACGTACCAATACGACTCACTCACCTTGGACAATCATTCGCTCCAATGATAAACACCTGGCCCGTCTAAATGCCATGAAAGTGATCCTCAACACGGTCCCCTACGAACGACTCAATCCGGAGTTGGATTTTGTACCCGATCCGGCAATTGTCATCTCCGGCTCGCGGGAGTTGGAACTGATGGAGGCTCAGCGACTGCAACGAGGCAAGTTTGTCGGCTAGTCTCATCCGGAATCCTGTCTATGGACGGGTGGCTTATGCCACCCGATCCAGCAATTAGTCATCCTTTATGCCAGGAATAGCCGACCTGATACTGCTCGCCCTGCTCTGGACAGGCTATTTTCTGATTCACTCCCTGCTCGCCTCTTTGTGGCTGAAACAGCTTATTGCAAATCATTACCCGGCATTGATGCCCTGGTACCGAATTCTATTCAATGCACTGGCAATAATACTCATCCTGCCACCGCTTATTGCCCTGTGGTTGTTTCAATCTGATCCACTATGGCAATGGCAGGGAATACTGGCTTGGCTGGCCTACACCTTGATGCTATTGGCATGCATCGGTTTCATCTGGACGATGCGTTATTACGACAGCAGTGAGTTTTTTGGCATTCGGCAACTGCAGCGTCACCACCAGGATGTGCAGGATAGCGAGCAGTTACACATCTCCCCGCTGCACCGATACGTACGTCATCCCTGGTACAGCCTTGGGCTGATACTGATTTGGACACAGGATATGGATGCTGCAAGACTGGTTACAGCCACTCTGGTTACACTCTACCTACTGCTGGGTTCTCGATTGGAAGAGTACAAACTGCTGCTCTATCACGGCGACATCTATCGTAACTACCAGCGACGAGTACCTGGATTGATACCGTTACCCTGGCGTTACCTGAACCGTCGTGAAGCGGAGAAAATCTTAGCTGATAGAACGCTTAGTCAGTATCGCTCACCAAGTTGAGTGAACCTGGTGAGCGATGACGTTCAGCTATTTTTCCATGCATTGACAAGCATGGGGGGTTGACTACTGGTTAGGATCCCAAAAATTCCTTGGGCCATAGGGAGCTTGCCCTGGTCCATAGCCATACCCTGGGGCACCCCTGGGGCTTATCCCACCATGAGGCATACCACACCCCTGGCGCCCCATTCCACAACCATGCCCCATCTTCTGACCAGGCATCATTCCCATGTGGCGACGGTGTATGGCATGGCAGGCGGCCCGCTCTTCATCGCTCATCCCTTTGATAACCTCTTGGTGTTTGGCCCACTCTTCATCCATTGCCTGCTGCCGAGCAACCCAAGGGGGTGTTTCAGGCATCTGCATCCCCATCTCCTCTGCCCTGGTACGCATCTCCTGGTAACGCTGTTGACGATAGGCATCCCGCTCCTCATCAGTCATCGACATCATTTTTTGACGGTGCTCCATACGCTCTTCCATGCTGGGCCGAATCATCTCTCTCTGTGCTGCGTGCCAAGGCGGATGCTCGGGCAACATCACACCTGCTCCTTCAGCCCGCTTCCGCAGAGCCTGATACTGCTCATCACGAGTCATCACATGCCTCTGCGTTGAATCTGCAGGGGATGAGGATTCAACTACTTCTGATGTTTGGCTCATCTCAGCATCTTCAACCTGGTCTGCCACTGCAGAGGTGTCACTTGGGACAGCGGTTTCCACCGCTTCCATCTGCTGTTCCACCACGACACTTTCTGCCTCCTCTGCCCATATTGCTTGACTGATTGGCAACAGCGACGCGAAGGCCATAGTGAATATTTTTTTCTTATGCATATTTTTCTCCTTCGGTGATCCTGACTAGGATACTGATTGTTATTGTGACTGGCTGTCAATCCCCTTTCCAGACTTGTGTACTGTCTCATACTAATGCGTGATTTC
>JAHXHU010000258.1 GCA_025656375.1 Candidatus Thiodiazotropha sp. (ex Ustalcina ferruginea)
CCTTGCTGGCTGTAGTTGTTCTCTTGTACCTCCGCTGCCATCTGTTCGAGTCTTGATTGGGCTATCTGCACTGCCTTGAGATAGCGTGCTGATACCTGATGATTACGCAGAGTGGTCGAGTTAATCCTTAATATTACGGTCATGGTCATGCTGAGAATGACAAATGCGACCAATACCTCGATCAGGGTCATGCCCTCAGACTTGGGATTTATCATCTTCGCTCAGCGAGTCGGGGTTGAAAACCTGTACCCGACTTGTCAACCAATCCACAGCAATGGCAAAGCGCCGTCCTCCATTATCAAGCAATAACAGCCCTCCGCTCGAGCTACCATCTGGATAGAAGACGAAAATCAGTGTCTGCTGATCTATCGCCAACGATGATCCTTCCCGTGTGGCGAATTGGAGACCATCAGGTAGACGTCTTATTTCACCGCTGTTGACCAGATCGCTTTGATACTCATTGGTAAGCAGATTGAATTGCACTTTTGAGGGGCTGCCAGTCAGGATAGCTGTTTGCTGTATATAACGGATCTCCTGTGCCAGATCCCGGGTGCCTGCCTTTAGTTTTAGCGTAGGGAAGGCCTTTTGAAAGAGCGGCGGAGTCAAGCTGACAAGGAGCGCCAGTACGACCAGTACCAGCATCAGCTCAATCAGGGTAAACCCACGTTGAAATTGAGAGCAGTTACTCATCTCGACCACATTTTCAACCTTCACCCGCCTCATAGCGCAACCAGGGAGTTAACACCCAGGATAGCCACCAGGATCGACATAACGACCCCCGCAATGATCAGGCCGAGAAACAGGATCATGATTGGCTCGACCAGACTCAGTGCGCGTTTAATCAAGGTCTGTGTCTCTTGATCGAGGATCTCAGCCGTCTGCATCAACATCGGTTCCAACTGCCCCGACTCCTCCCCTACGCGTATCATCTGCAATGCAAAAAGTGGAAATTGGGCATGTTCAATCAGGGGATCGGCAAGCCGCTGTCCCGACTTCAGATTACTGACCACCTGGTCCATACCGTCGGCAATGACATGGTTGCTGATGGTGTCTTTGACAATCGCAACCGATTTAAGCAAGGGTACTCCGTTTTCCAATAGGGTTCCCAGGGTTCGGCAGAAACGCGCAGCCTCGACCTGTTTGATGATCGGACCAACCACCGGTAAACCGAGAAATCTGGCATGCCAACGTTTGGCACTCACTCTTTGGCCCATCTGCCACTTGAAAAAGAATATGAGTGCTATGACAAACAAAGCCAGTATCCATCCATAATCCTGAAGCAGTGCGGCCATACCCATGGTGATACGCGTTGATAAGGGTAACGCCTCCCCCATATCGCTAAACAACTCACTGAACTGGGGAATCACGTAGGTCAATAGAATCAGGATTGAGGTGATGGCAACAAACAGCAGGATGGCCGGATAGATCAGCGCCGATATCAATGAGCTACGTACCTCCTTGGATCTTTCCAGATGCATTGCAAGCCGTGCGAGGACACTCTCCAGCGCGCCACCTGACTCCCCTGCTCTCACCATCTGTACATAGAAATTACTGAACAACTCACCCTCTTTCCCCAACGCATCTGCAAAAGAGTTTCCACTTTTCAAACTATCGCGAATACTGGTCAGATGTTGACTGAAAAGCGATGACTCGCCGGCAATCGTGGTCAGAATTGAGAGTGCGCCATCGAGGGGTTGTCCCGATTTCAGCAAGGTAGACAGTTCCCGTGTAAATGAGGCGATCTGCTCAGAAGGTACCTTACTGCGTCTCAATCGACGACGAGGTGCACGATTGCCCTTCTGTTGACTCTCTACGACACGAATGGGCACCTGGCCTTTGAGATGAATCTGGTTGACCGCATGGTCCCGGCTGACCGCTTGCAGCTCACCCTCCACAATCTCACCATCAGCACCGACTGCTTTATAGAGGAATGAGGCCATGCTCAGCTCTCCTGTGTAACTCGCAACACCTCTTCCAGGGTAGTGATACCACGCATCACTTTATAGAGACCGTCCTCATACATGGATTGTGCCCCCTCACGCTTTGCACAGTCTGCCAGGGCATTCTTATCCTTGCCTTGCAGGATCAATGATCGCATGGCCTCGGAAAGCTCGATCATTTCAATGATGGCGCTACGACCTCGATAACCGCTACCGCTACAATGGTCACAGCCAACAGCTTTATAGAGTGTGGCTGGTCCGGGATAGCCGGCAAAGCGAGCTGAGATTTCTGCCGGTGGACTATAGGGCACTTTACAATGAGAACAGAGATTTCGTACCAAGCGTTGGGCTACCACCGCATTCACAGTAGAAGTAAGCAGAAAGGCCTCTATACCCATATCGAGAAACCGGGTGATACTACCGGCCGCGTCATTGGTATGCAGAGAGGAGAGTACCAGATGTCCGGTCAGTGCTGATTGGACGGCTATTTGAGCTGTCTCCCGATCACGAATCTCACCTATCATGATGATATCCGGATCCTGACGAACGATTGAGCGTAAGGCCATGCTAAAGTTCAATCCGATACCCGGCTTAACCTGAATCTGATTGACCCCTTCGATATTGTATTCGACTGGATCCTCCACTGTGAGAATCTTCCTCTCCGGCCGGTTGAGGTAGTTCAGTGCCGCATACAGGGTCGTTGTCTTACCACTGCCGGTTGGACCGGTTACCACCACAATGCCATGTGGACGATCGAGTATCTCCAATAGCCGTTTTTCTGTGCTGCTCTCAAATCCCAAACTTGCGAAATCGAGTGATACCTCATCACGCTGCAGCAGCCTGAGCACCATGCTCTCACCGTGCAGGGTCGGCACAGTTGAGACACGCATATCGAGGGTATTACCATGCACTCTCACTTTAAAACGTCCATCCTGGGGCAGACGCCGTTCAGCAATATTGAGGTTGGCCATGATCTTAATACGGGAGATTAGCGCAGGTGCCAGATTAATGGATGGGTGCTCTGTTTCACGTAAAAGCCCATCCACCCTGTAGCGGATCTTGAGGACATTTTCGAAGGGTTCTATATGAATATCCGATGCTTTCGAAGAGACCGCCCGCTGAATGATCTGGTTGACCATTTTAATAACCGGCGCTTCACTTGCCAGCTCTTTGAGTTGCTCAACATCGTCGAGTAGCAATTGATGCTCTACACCCTCTGCATCACCCTCTTTTTCACTCTTCAGCAGCTCACTGAAGTAGGCCTGTATCGCTTCGTCAATCTCGGACGCGATACCGATCAACAACCGTACCTGCTTACCGCTGATTAACTCCAGCGCTTCGATGACATAACGATCTGTCGGGTCGACCATGATGGCCAGCAGGTGATCTTCCTGCTCGTCAAAGACGACCAGGCGGTGCTGTTTAAGGAAGTTGGAAGAGATATTCTCGCTGAGCTGGGAAAAATCGGGATAGGCCTTTTTCTCGATGACCGGTACACCACAAATATCGGCCAGCGCCTGGGCCAGATCACGATCAGAGATCAAACCCAGCTGTAGTAGGATGGTACCTATCGACTGGTCGCTCTGTTGGCTCTCCTTCAAACGAACCGCACGCTCCGCATCTGCAGTACGGAGTCTACCTGTCTCCACAAGCGCTACACAGAGTGGATGTTCGGTATAAACGAGCGCGCCTTTCTCATCCTCAGTGGATGGGATATCCCTGGCTATCTGACTAATCTCCTGTCTCACAACAATTGCCTCTCGGGTATCTGGGCGATCTATGCCGGTGTGACTGACGGTTACCGCTTAGACCTGGCAGGCACCATACCTGCTTCAAGTCATTTACTGAGTGGATGCCCGACGCCTTTGAAAGTCATCATGAAACAAGGTGGCGTCGCGTATCTTTTCCCGTAGCTCCTGAGATATATCGTAGGCCTCTTGTGGATTGCGTACCACCTTTGGCGTCAAAGTTACGATCAATTCGGTACGACTGACGTCCTTTGTAGTGCTGCCGAACAGATTGCCGAGAAGAGGAAGATGCATCAAACCCGGAATACCTGTCTTGCCGCCGGTGGTGTTTTCCCGGATCAATCCACCGAGTACGACGGTCTGGCCATCGTGCACAATAACGGTGCTTTCGATGGTACGCTGGGATATCGAAACATTACCACCACCACCAATCGCCGGAGAGGTACCAGGGGTACTCACCTCTTGACTGACCTCAAGGGTCACCATGCCCCCTTCATTGATCCGCGGGGTAACCTGTAACAGGGTCCCTGTATCGCGAAACTGTACTTCGGAAACGATCGGCGCATTGGGATCAGAGGTACTCTGTGAGGCGCGAGTGACAATAGGTATCTGATCACCCACCCGGAAACTTGCTGTCTGATTGTCGATCACCATGATCTGTGGCGCAGAGAGGAATTTCACTGAAGATTCGCTCTCCAGAATATCGAAGAAGACCTTTAGATCACCAGTATTGTTAAATAGCCCGAGAGCAAATCCCTCGCCGGCAGTCACATCACTGGGCACACTACCAAACCTTCCTTCATAGGGTCGTCCACCACCGGTCGATCCGTTAAAAAACCAGCGCACCCCATAACTCAGGTTGTCGCTCAACTGCACTTCGGCAATGGTTGCCTCGATAAGCACCTGTTTGGGCGATACATCCAATCGGTTAATGGTCGCCTTGATCTTTTGGTAATCCCTGGGGCTGGCCATCACCAGAATAGCATTATTGTCCGGGTCGGCGATGATCGTCGCTGTGGAACCAGAGGCGGCCTGTGGTGCTGTACTTGTCTGGCTGGTTTTTGAAACTGCCGCAGCTGCAGAAGGTTGATCCTTGGTAAGTGCTCCCTGGCTGTCGGCGTTGCTGCTTTTGAGATCAATGCCACTGGCGGTGGGAGGACGTACGTTCGAGCGTAACAGTGGATCACTGCTGCTTAAGCCAGCCGAAGAGGCTGGTGTAGAAACTTCATTGCCGAAAATATTCTGCAAAATAGTGGCGATATTTTCCGCTTTACCGTTTTTCAGATGATAGACATAGAGACGGCGATCGGGCGATTTATCACTACCCTGGTCAAACTGGCTGATCAGTCTGCGTGTTTCGTTGATATATTTCGGTTGTTGACTGATCACCATCACCGCATTCAATCGTTCTACAGGTATCAACTTGATCATGCCGGCCAGTGGTGATGAGTCTCCATCACCAATGATATGTTTGAGTTCATCGGTGATGGTTTTGGCATCTGTGGATTTAAGTGGTATCAGGCCAAACGACATACCACTCAGCCAATCCACATCGAACATCTCAACAGTCTGCAGCAGATTGTTGATCTTCTGAAACGAGCCGGTCAGGATCAACAGATTCCTACCCGGATCAATACGAATCTGCTCTGTCGATGAGGCAAAGCTCTCCAAGATCTTTTTCATCTCAACAGCAGAGATATATCTCAAAGGGACAATCTGTACACCCTGACCCGCACTCATTTTTGCCTTGCCCTGCCCAACTGCTGGATTCAGCGCTATTCCTTTCAACTCCCCCGCAGGCAGAATTTTATAATGAGAGCCATTTCTAACCATCACAGCACCATTCATCTGCAGAATATTCTCCAGAATAGGTAACACGGCATCAGTGCTTACCGGATAGGTCGTGTGAATGGTCACGTTGCCCTGCACTTTGTCGTCAATAAGATAGTTTTCTCGCAAGATCTCCTCAAAAATAACTTTCACAACCTCACGTAAGTCAACGCCCTCGAAATTGAGGGTGATATCCCCTCTTGCCGGTTGGCTCGATTTAGAAGCGGATGACCCGCTCTGCTTGAGAAATTTTCCACTACCCTGTCGAACAAAGAATTCAGGTTCCTGCTCTACTTGCTGAGAAAGCACCAACTCTTCCTGCTCACTATTGCCTGGCATAGAGACAGGTGGCCTGTCTGCCGGATAAGGAGTAATCACTCTACTAGCGGCTGTCTGATTGACCTCAGGTTGCTGAGCACATGAAGCCAATAGAAGCGTGACTCCCATTGAAAGAAGTAAGCTCGGCAGGTTGAGTTGTCTCTTTCTCATCGGTTTTCCAGTCACTCTCATAACATCCATACCGTAAAACTCCGCAGGTTGCGGATTGGCTCGTATAATCACAGCAGATTTTCCTAGTTTAGGAGATTGATAGGACGGTGTATTTGCTTGTGGGGTAATTCCTTACCTTTGATGCATAAAAACCCTACCATGGCTTCTACTGTTGTCGACATCGGCTTGTTCATTGCACAAAGGTCAACACACTTCAATACCGAATATTTAGGAAAATCAGTCCTATACACACTGCAGAACCCAACTATTTGATCGCTCATTATCATCACGACAGGATACAAAGTCCGGTTTGGATGAAGCAGTGTCTGGGCGTTCAGGGTAGTAACATACCTCATCATCAGGTAGTAGTAACACGCATTACGGTATAGAGGTTTAAAGAATATAGTTGATAATCAGATGAATCCATTCAGTTTTACCTTTATCTCCTCACTTTAGGACTAAATCGCCTCATTTGGTGACAGAAACAATGCCAAAACGACTTATCATTGCAGCCATATGGGGGATTGTATTCTATATTCCCACACTCTATGGCGCGGCAGCGTTAACCGCTGAGGTGGAGAAACTTGTTACACAAGCGAATCGTACGTCACATATCCCAGTCATTGTAAAATTCATAAAACTGATTGATATCAATCAGTTTTGTGACATATTTCGCAAACAACATCAGTATGAACCTGACACTCACACCAAGCCACTTAAGCAAAAGAAGCTATTCCGTAAACGGCTACTGCGTGGCCTCAGGGAACAGATTGAACAGCCCAGGGCTGTATTAGGCAAAACCCTGCGCAAGCATGGTGTAAAAACCCGTCTTAAATCCCTCTGGAGCATCAATGCAATAGCCCTCGACTTGCCCACCCATCTAGCCGATGAAATTGCAGCCTTACCGGAGGTGGATCGAATAACAGTGGACTTACGCTTGACCATGAGCACCGAAGAGGTTGAATCAATCTCCGCGGAGCCTCTCTGGAACCTCAACAATGTCAACACGCAACAACTATGGCAACAGGGCATCACTGGCGAAGGTGTGGTTGTGGCCATCATGGACTCCGGCGCCGATCTGAATCACCCGGATCTCTCCGAGAAATGGCGGGGTGGGATCAACAGCTGGTTTGATCCTTTTGAAGAGCATGAACTCCCTGTCGACCAGGTAGGACACGGCACCCAAGCGTTAGGCTTGATTTTGGCAGGCGATGAAAGCGGCTACCAGATCGGTATGGCCCCCGAGGCAAAATGGATCGCCGCCAGGATTTTTGATGACGCTAATCAGACCACCCTCAGCGCCATTCATGAGGCCTTCCAATGGTTGCTTGATCCTGATGGTGACCCACTCACTGACGATGCCCCCGACCTGGTCAACAACTCCTGGGGATTTGCTACGACTATCAACCAGTGCTACCAGGAGTACAGTGATGATATTCAACTGCTGCGTGAAGCTGGCATCGGAGTCATCTTTGCCGCTGGTAATTTCGCCCCACTCGACGAGAGTAGTATCAGCCCTGCCAACAATCCGGGCGCTCTTTCTGTAGGATCGGTGGATCAATTCAATGCTATCGAACTGCTTAGCAGCCGTGGACCGGGCGCTTGTGACGGTGGCGTATTTCCTAAACTGGTGGCACCCGGCGGTCAGGTTTTCACCACCGACATCTTGCCGGTTGCCTATAATGTGGTCTCTGGTACCTCATTTGCCGCTCCCTATATCACGGGCGCGATGGCCCTGTTAAAAAGTGCGTTTCCGGAAGCCACCCTGTCTCAAATCGAGACGGCCATGTATGATTCTGCCACCGACTTGGGAGAGCCAGGTGCGGATGACCACTTCGGCTACGGTCTGTTGAATGTTGCAGCTGCCTATGAACGCCTACTTGCCAGCTTTGGCTCAAGTGATTCAACGCTTCTTGCGTTCAGTGAACCCTCCTATTCAATCGATGAAGAGACAAAGCGACTCGTCATCACGGTAAGGCGACTGGGTGGCAGTGCCGGAGAGGTGTCTGTCGACTATCACACCAGCGATGGGGACGCTCGAGAGAGGCGTGACTATTCAGGCACCTCCGACACCCTGACATTTGCTGATGGAGAGACCCTGCGTAGTTTTGAAGTTCCGATACTTGATGACCAACTGGATGAGGAAAACGAGTCATTTTATCTCACCCTATCCAACCCGCGAGGCAGTGTCTCTCTTGGTAATCAGACTGAAGTCGAAGTGACCATACTCGATGATGATGGGATCGGCACCTTCAGTTTCGATGCTATTTCGTATGCAGTGAACGAGTCCAGGCGGGAGGCATTCGTCAACGTGCTGCGTACAGGTGCCACATCAGGTACAGCTGAAATTGAATACAGGATAGTCAGCGATACGGCCACCGCAGATGTAGACTATATTGCTGGCGATGGCAAAATTCACTTTTCTCATGGAGAGTCAGAAAAGCAGATCCATATTGAACTGGTGGACGATAAAGATTTTGAAGGCAACGAACGATTTCAGCTATTGCTGTCCAACAGCGACGATGATGCAGAAATAGGGGAACCTGCATCAACCACTGTCACCATTCTGGACGATGATCCGGATAGCCGTATCGCCTCAATTCACTTCGATGCCGTCAGTTACGATATCAGCGAAAACAGCTCAGTGGTAACGATAGAGGTCGTTCGTACAGGCAATACAGAGGGCATCGTCTCTATCGAATACACCACCCTGGATGGCTCCGCAAGACATGACCGGGAGTACCTGGAAAGTAGTGGAAAGCTGACCTTTCTGCCAGGTTCCACACGACAGTCACTGACTGTTAAAATCATCAATGATGGTGTTTACAAAAAGGAAAGCAGTTTCAGCCTACAGCTCTCCAATGCCAGTGATGGCGCTGTTGTTTCGCAACCATCCGCTGCTATTGTCAGAATCTTGGATGATGATGCACTGCCCTTTGTCTCCTTCCACACTGCAACAAGTCCAAGCTGGAGCAATCAATCGGGCTCAGCTACTGGCAGCGTTAGTCATGGCGGAGGCAGTGCTGAGGCTGACAACACATCAAATGCACCTTCAGGCCTAAAAGTGTTTGATCTTACGCTTCGGGATTACGCCCCAGGTAAGACATACAGTGCTGGGGATTCACAAACCCCGGAAGATAACCTAAACAGTGAGTTACAGCTGGAGAGTGAGCAAGAGACAGGTATCAATCAATCAACATCAGCCTGTGGCCAAAACAGTGGGAGTGAAGGTGGTAAATCTCCTGAAGCGTGTACTGAGACACAGGATAAAAATAATTCTCAGAGTGAAAGCCGAACCGACACAAGTAGTTTAAGAACAGGGGTTGAAGCACTCAATGACGAAACCGGTGAAATACCAAAACCAGTCCCTGCAGAAAGTGAATAAGTAATCTATGGATCTAGACTTAGGTTTGTATACGCTGCATCCATGCACAACTCCTGTTGCCTCCGCCGGGATGACATTGTCTTAAACTGTGGTAGGGTGCGGCCTGCCGCACCCTACATCCCTGTTACCCCGCTAATAGGACCAAGAGGAGATCACCTCAACCCTTTCTTCAGCTTGATTTACAATAAAGAAGTCCCCACCTGATAGAATCGTCCTCTCTTTCATGGAGTCAAAAAAATCGGGTAACTCTTCACCATACTTTTCCTTGATTTGGTCACTGACAATCACTGCCTTTATCATAAAGCCTTCATCGATATGTTTAAAAATTAATTGCACCCTGCCCGCAAACTTCTCCTCAAAACAGATAGCCTTGAGAGTGTCTTTAACAATTCGATAAAGAATCGATTTCCGATCAGCGGTAATTTCTTCCTCGTTGAGTGATAAAGCGACTTCAACCTCCAGCCCTGTTGCCACTGTATGACACTCAGAGACCAATGAATTGAGAGCAGCCTTCAAGCCAAAATCATCAAGACTTGGGGGGCGTAAATCTATCGCTACTGCTCTTATCTTATGGGCAGCATTCTGCAATACAGGTACGATATCTTGGGAGAGTTGCTTTACGCTGCTATCATCATCCATTGTTCCCACAGATAATATGTACTTCTCGAGCTGCATCTTCACCCCTGACAGGGTCTGTACAACATCTTCATGCAGTTCAAAGGCAATTCGTTTTTTCTCATCTTCCTGGGCATGAATCATCTTGGCGGTAAGAAACTCAAGCATGATCTTTTTTTCTCTTGTGATACGGTTCTGATCATCGATAATTCGTTCAGACCGCTTAATATGCATGAGTAGAAAAAAGTAGAGAAAAAGCATCAATATGAGTGTCACCAATATCAGAACAAAAATAGTTTTATCTGATTGACGCACATAGCCACTGATATCGTAGTAAATCTCCATCACGCCTAGGATCGGTGATGAACTGTTCGCACGTATTGGAACATAAGTCTGGACCAGGTTGACATCCCTGGTATTTGTATTAAAAAAACTGAAACTATCCTGGTAATTCGATACTGTTTTTGGATTACCCGCTAACGCAGACTTGAAGCCATCATTGTCTTCATCTTCATTATCATAGGCACTTGCCTTCGAGGAATACATCACCATTCCAGATGAATCATATAGCTTGATTCTATCGACATCTGTATCGGCAATCATTTTCTTGATGGCGCGCTCAAGCATAGGCTCAAACGGCATTTTCGATATTATGTTATCTTTATTGACCTTTGTGAGATTAAGAAACATCACAAAGTGATCATTGAGCGCATACTCAGTTGCTATTGTTAGCGACTCGTTACTTTGCTTACTGGAGTCTTGAATGATCTGGCTGGTTTCGTATCTAAAGAAAAGCAGTATGACAAAGGCAGTCAGGATAATCGCTATAAAACTAATTACGGCATATCTTCTTGCAAGTTGATAGTTGGATTTTGAAGAAACCTGGACTTTGTTATTGTTGATATCCATCATAGTTAACGTGACAAATATGCGTAGACCTACGGAGCCTTCCAATCCGTAAAATTAACCAGCTCGCCATTATTGTCAATCCCGGCCACATAGAAACCCCGTGAGATAAACCTTTGATCAGGTGCTAAGCTGACCCTTGGGTAGATCGAAGTATAGGGTATATCATCGATCATGTGTTCAACTTTCTCGATAAAATAGTCCCGATAAAAATAACCCCTGATACTTTTAAGCGCATCACCGGCTACCTTTAGTGAAAAGTATGCGTTAGCCTGAATCTCCAGCGCATCAGAATTATAAATCCTCTTCGATTTAAACCAACCTGTGGACCTCATCAGTAAGCGTTTCAGGCGCTGGGGCATTTCTGAGGTATGAATAAACTTGACTGAATCATGGAATCGAGATGGTATTGAATCTGTTGTGGTTCCGTAAAACCTTGTAGAAAGTACAATATCTGGTGTAGATGTTGGCATGGTTTTACTCAGCCTTGTCAATAATTCATCCGTTTGACCCTGGCCCAGCCACAACACGGCAACCTGATTGGGCTGTAACACATCTAACTGCCGACTAGACTCGACCGCATCACTATACGTGACATCAGTGACGGTAATATTTCTCTCCTGTAACTTATCATGGAGTGAATGTGCTGCCATCATGCTCAGTTGATCAGATTTATCGAAATACTGAATAACATTGACACTCTTTTCACTATTCGAAAGATAGGATGCTATTGCTTCACCCTCATGCGCAGCACCTTTGTTCATATAGATGGAGTAAAAATATTTTTCTGCCACAACAGGCGACTGGGTGGTAGGGAATAGGCAAGGTAGGCTCTGACTTTCACAAAAATTGTGGATTTTCTCCCAGCCCGTAGGCACAAGACCGTTTAAAAGAGCAAAAACAGGTTGTTTTGCATAAAGTGCTTCTAATTGTGATGGCCAGCTCTCTTTATCACCCGTTAACACCCAAGTATGAATTTGCCATTTCCTATAGGGCTTAAACATCCACTCTTTATGCCACGGTGCATTTTCAGCTCTCTTAGATTCGTGTCGTGTCTCAGTATTTTTTTGTTCTTCATACAAGTTCATCACATCCAGAAGAGCTTTGTTATCTTCTTCCTTATTGGATGCGAGTACCACAGTGGCAAAGTGAATGGTTGTTTCTGTAACACCTGGGGATGCTACTTGGGAAAGTGTACCGAGATAGGTTGTCAAACCATCAAGTGTCACCTCATCAATATTATACCTGGGCATAAACGGATCCAAAGGTTCACCATTTACATCGACCCCATCTCTGATTGCCGTCATTAGGGTTTGTTTTGTATAGCCATCACGATAGATGGGGGGCTCAGGTGGTCGACTAGTAGGTAATTTGAGGGGTTTAAAGAGGATATGACCTGCGATTGCCGGGACGACTTGCTGGCCTTCCGTCGAACCCATACCACTTCTTCTATGGCATGTCTCACAAATCAATTGGTCGCCTTCAACCTGGATATCACCCTGAATAACAGCTTTTACTGACTCACCGGACGGAAGTAAACCATCAGTATAGAGCTGTTTACCAATCTGATATCTAGTTGAATCGATCTCAGCACAGTTTATCGATGCTGAAGAATACC
Organism: Candidatus Thiodiazotropha sp. (ex Ustalcina ferruginea); assembly: GCA_025656375.1. Lineage (GTDB taxonomy): Bacteria > Pseudomonadota > Gammaproteobacteria > Chromatiales > Chromatiaceae > Thiodiazotropha. The sequence goes on from JAHXHU010000258.1 coordinate 12,532, forward strand.
CAACAAAGCCAGTTATCAGACAAAGCTGAAAAAACCAATTCGTTTTTTTTTCATTATTCCTCATTATCCATAATTCTGTGATACTCCTTTACTATATTTTCTGCGCTGGCCAACCCGTCAATCCTTATCCAAGAAGCCTCAGCATCACCTCGAATCAAAGTAATGGGTTCATGGTTCAATTTTGAACCTCGAAAAATATCAAATGCCTTTTCGACCGACACTACGTCTTTGTAGCTGCCGGTAAAGAACTGCCAATTGTCCTGAGCTTTAAAACGCTTGGCGTATTTCATCAACTGCTGTGGTGTGTCATATTCCGGGTCAATGGTGATTGATATCATAGAGACGGACTCATCTTTCCCCAAAATCTCCTGAACTTGATGAAAGCTGGCAGATAGTACCGGACAGATAGTCGTACAGGTGGTGAATATAAAATTAAGCATCACCGGCTTGTCACTATTTAGAAGTTGAGGGAGATGAGTCTTTTCGCCTTTATGAGATGTTAAAAAAACATCGGGAATCGAATAATCAACTTTATCGATTTTATAGTCATTTTGCTCCATCATCATCCTGTGATGGGCATGCTGATCATGATTCGAATGGTCGCTCATATTCATAGAGACCATGAATCTATTGGCGGTGGTCATGCCATTGGAGGGTCTGGTGATACAGTCCATCTTAAAAGGTGATTGAAATGTCCCGGTTTTTACGCCAGGCGCATCACTCTGTACGCCTTCAGAAGAGTATGCAGCTAGCGAGAAAAACATTGCAGGCAAAATTAATAAGCCAGCACGCATGTTCCTCGAATCAATAGACATCATCATACTTCTCCGAATTCCTTTAACAGTTAGCGCATAGGTGACAAAATCAGCCCGGGTTTGTACAACAACAGGGTTAATGACAGGAGAAAAGCCAGCAGTAGCAGATCAATACCGCCGCCTCCACCACTATCACCATTACCTGAATTTGTGGTTCCATCATCATCCAGTATGGTGAGTGTTACTGTACTATTGGCAGTATCAATAACGGCTACTCCAGTTGCATTGCCTATCGTAAATGTAATCGTCTTATTTCCATCTTCTAGGGTGTTGTCGATGATCTCTACACTGATATTCTTTTGTGATTCTCCATCGACAAACTGCAAAGTTCCGGTTGTGACGTTGAAATCAGTGCCAGAAACAGCTGTTGTGGATTCAACGCTAAGGTCAACCGTTACACTACCTGTCATCACATTTGCGCGGCTGATAGAAATGTTTGCGACAGCTGATGATTCACCGACAGAGAGACTATTCACTGTGAAGGCAAGAATGGCAGAGCTTGACTGTGCTTCATCATCAGTGATGGTCAGCTGCGATAAGCTTTGCGTTCCCAGTACAGCACCACCTTGAGGATTAACCAGCTGTAGTGCTAGCTGCTCATCACCTTCCAGTTGTGTGTCATTGATTATTGCTACATCGAAGGATTTACTGACTGCCTCACCGGCAGCAAAACTGATTCTACCGGTACTAAACGTATAGTCTGAGGATGCGGTTGCAGAGCCGTCCATCGTAGTATAGTCGACAGATATGGCCCCGGCGGAACCACCCTCACGTGATACCGATATTGTTGCGCTATTACCATCTTCTGAGACTGATTGGATTGATTCGGTAAACACCACGGCCCCGGCAGCTGGTGGGTCATCGTCATCGCTGAGACTGACAGATGCTGAAGTAATATCCCCCAATAAAGCACCAAACACATTACTCAAGGTCAGATTGAACGTTTCAATGCCCTCGAAATTTGCATCATCATTCAGGGTCACATCGAAACTCTTTAAGATTTCATCATCGGCAAAGATAAGGGTACCGCTGTTGACAATATAATCATTACCTGCAGTGGCTGTAGCATCGCTGGTTGTGTAATTGACCATCGCAATACCGGTACTACCATTTTGGCGTACCACTTCGATTGTCACGCTTCCAGTAAACTCATCTGCAGCATAGGTGTTCAGACTAAATTCAATTTGACCAGAAGCTGGTGCCTGATCATCCTCAGTGATAATCAAATCAGCTGCTGAATTAGTACCAATTACAGCACCGCCAGATGGATTGCTGAGGCTGAGATTGACTCGCTCGTCACCCTCATAGGCACTATCATCTAGTACAGTGACTTGAAATGATGCGGTAGTAACGCCATTAGCAAAACTCAAGCTACCATTGGTCGCGCTATAATCCTCACCGGCCGCAAAGTTGCATAATTGACACTGACGGCACCGCTTGAACCACCTGAACGAGTCACTGAAATGGTTGCACTGCCTCCATTCTCTGTTTGTTGAAACTCAAGCAAACTGAACTGCAGGCTGCCTGCAACAGGGACTGGATCATCATTTTGAATGGTAACGACAGCCATAGCAGGTGTAGCCAGGATAGCGCCACCCGTGAGTGCTCCCAGATTAGCCAAAAACAACTCGTCGTTTTTATAGCTGCTGTCATTCAGGAGGGGGATTCTGCAATGCTGCAAGGTTTCACCCTCAGTAAAACTGATACTACTTTGCGTTGCTGAATAGTCACTCCCAGCCAGGGCACTCGAATCTGCAGTGCTGCAAACAACACTGACAGCCCCACTGCTTCCACCGACTCGGGTTACCGGTATCACAACCTCGGATAAGTCCTCAGTCACGCTGTATGCAGAACCGCTAAATTGAATACTGCCGGCTGCAGGTATCGGTTCATTATCAAGGATGGTTATATCGGCAAAATCTCTCTCCCCCAGTGAAATAGAGACTGGGTTACTCAAACTCAGTACAACCGATTCAGCACCTTCTTGTGTACTATCGTCGGTAATATCTACACTGAAGCTTTTGCTTGTTTCGCCATCAATGAAGGATAAACTGCCAGCAGCGGACGTATAGTCACTGCCGGCAGTCGCCGT
>JAHXHU010000017.1 GCA_025656375.1 Candidatus Thiodiazotropha sp. (ex Ustalcina ferruginea)
GCATATTCTAACAGCCTGCTGCTTGTGATAGAGCATTCGGGTACAGGTAGGCTGTTGCCACTTCTCTCCTTTTAGACTTTTTCTAATTCTCACAACTTGACGGTTCATTTGTAACTCATTGAAATCAGGCGTCATGTTGTGATTCAAGCGCTGCAATACGTAACTCTAATGGGGGATGGCTGGCAAAAACTTTCTGTATTTTTCCCGCATTAATGGCAAATGCAGCTATCTCATCCGGCATTGCCTCAGGTTCATGGGCCTGCTGTAACCGCCTCAGGGCCGCAATCATCTTTTGTCTACCGGCAAGATCCGCACCCCCTCTATCGGCACGAAACTCTCGCCAGCGGGAGAACCACATGACAATGGTCATGGCCAGAATACCCAGCACAAACTCAGAAATCATCGACACGATAAAAAAACCAGGGCCATAGCCACGTTCGGTTTTGAACACCAATCGATCGACAGTATGACCAATGATACGAGAGAGAAATACCACAAAGGTATTAATCACACCCTGGATCAATGACAGTGTCACCATATCGCCATTTGCCACATGACTGATCTCATGCGCTAAAACAGCCTCTACCTCATCCCGGTTCATTTGCTGCAGCAAACCACTACTCACCGCCACCAAGGCACTATTCTTGTTCCATCCTGTCGCAAAGGCATTTGCAGAGGCATGTTCGAAGATCCCCACTTCAGGCATGCCGATATTGGCTTGCTGCACTTGCCTCTCAACGGTGCTGACCAACCAGCGTTCAACCTCACTGCCCGGCTGTTCGATGATCCTTACACCCATACTGCGTTTAGCCATCCACTTGGAGATAAACAGGGATATCAACGAACCGGAAAAACCGACCACAGCTGAATAGACAAGCAGTGCATTGAGGTCCAGATCAACCCCATTCTGCATCAGCAGTCCATCGATACCGAGGAGTCTGAAAGTAATGCTGATCAATACCAGGATAGCTAGATTAGTACCTAGGAAAAGCGCAATTCTCATCATCTCTGATTCACCAATGGATGAAATTTATGTCATAAGAATATTGGTTCATTGATGACCGAATTCAATAGAAGTTCCCTTTTATGGAGGGGCTCATGAGGGACTCCTTGCTTGGAAGCCAACTGCATTGCAGGGAGGGATTATTCGGCTTTGGCCTCATCCTTCGGGCCATCGTCGCTTCGCTCCAATGTTCTGCGCCGCTATGCGCGGCTTGTGATTCGCCTTCGGCTCACCCCTTCGGGGCACCTTCGCTCCGCTGCGGCGTCCTGCGTCGCTTTGCTCCTGGTCGAACGAAGGGTTCTAATCAAATCCTAACCTAACCGCCAATTAAAAAGGGGGCTCGAATGAGCCCCCTTTTTAATTGGCGGAGAGGCAGGGATTCGAACCCTGGGAGGGCTATTAACCCTCAACGGTTTTCAAGACCGTCGCATTCAACCGCTCTGCCACCTCTCCGAAGGGGCGCTAGGATACACTATCTAACCTTGAGATTTCTAGTATTATCACCAATATAATAGTGTGTTGACCTTTTTATCTGGCACGGTATCCTGTGCTGAACATTTTGAGACAATGACTGTCTCACCAATCAGATTGATTTTAGGGAACAAATCAGGAGACTAATCCAATATGAATCGTATCGATATTACAGCAACCCGGTCATCCGAATCGGTACTGTCAACTAATAAGCTGATAAAAAACACATACATATTGCTGTCGATGACACTGCTGTTCAGTGCAATCACAGCAACAGCTTCCGTTTTCCTCGCCGTGCCAGGCTGGACTTATATGGCCTCTTTGATCGGTGCAATCGTGCTGATCTGGTTTGTATTGCCTCGCACAGCCAACTCTTCCGCTGGACTGGGAGTTATTTTCGGCATTACCGGTCTGATGGGTTTTGGACTCGGGCCAATTCTGAACGCCTACCTGAGCATGGCCAATGGTCCTCAAATCGTAGGTACCGCCATGGCTGGGACCGGTATCATATTCCTTGGACTGTCCGGCTATGCGCTGACCAGCAAACGTGACTTCAGCTTCATGGGCGGTTTTCTGATGGCCGGACTGCTGGTGGTCTTCATCGCTATCCTGGCGGGTCTCTTCATCAATTTGCCTGCTCTGCACCTGGCCATTTCCGCCGTTGTCATCATGCTGATGAGTGGCTTTATCCTTTATGATACCAGTCGCATGGTACATGGTGGTGAAACCAACTACATCATGGCCACCATCGGTCTCTATCTGAACATCTACAACCTGTTTGTTCACCTGTTAGCACTACTCGGAGCACTCTCCGGCGATGATTGACGGGCATTTGATATTGTCACTGAAACCCCGGCTCTGCCGGGGTTTTTTATGTCGAGGTTAGTGCGATGGATTGGTCAAAAATCATCTGGGCTGTATTGCTGGGAGCAATGATTCTATTTCTCTGGCCCAGAGCCAAACATATGCTGAAAGACAGCCCCAAGGCAGAACAGGGGGATTGGCAGGCAGTGCTTCTGCCCATCGCCTTTGTAGTCGGCTTTGTCATCCTGCTTATCATGATGGTCTAACAACAGTTATCGAGTACGCCATCAAGGTGATATTGATGGGGTACTAAATCTTCTCCAGCCCGCCCATATAGTTGCGTAACACCTGCGGAATAACAATCGATCCATCTGATTGTTGGTAATTTTCCATGACAGCAACCAGCGTACGTCCAACAGCCAATCCCGAACCATTCAGGGTATGCAACAATTCAGGCTTGCCTGTCTCAGGATTGCGCCAGCGCGCTTGCAGCCGGCGAGCCTGAAAGTCGACAAAGTTTGAACAGGAAGAGATCTCCCGATATTGACTCTGTCCCGGCAGCCACACCTCCAGATCATAAGTCTTGGTGGATGAGAAGCCGATATCACCTGTGCAGAGGGTGACGACCCGGTAAGGTAACTCAAGCTTTTGAAGAATGGCCTCGGCGTGCCCAGTAAGCTCTTCCAATGCTTGAAATGAGTGACTGGCAGCCACCGCCTGGACCAGTTCGACCTTCTCAAACTGATGCTGACGAATCATACCTCGGGTATCCTTGCCGTAAGAACCGGCCTCAGAGCGGAAACAGGGGGTATGAGCCACCCATTTACGGGGCATGTGGTCGGCCTCGATGATCTGCTCTCGTATCAGGTTGGTAACCGGCACTTCTGCCGTTGGAATCAGGTAGTACTCAGACTCGCCACAGAGTTTGAAAAGGTCATTCTCGAACTTTGGCAACTGACCAGTGCCACGAAGACTATCCTTATTCACCATGTAGGGTACATAGGCTTCTGTATAGCCATGTTCTGTCGTATGGGTATCGAGCATGAATTGAATCAAGGCACGATGCAGCCTGGCCAGGGGCCCCGCCATTACCGCAAATCGAGATCCTGTAATACGGGCCGCCGCCTCGAAATCGAGCAAACCGTTGGCATCCCCGAGATCGACATGATCCTTGGGTTTAAAGTCAAATGTCCGCGGCTCACCCCATCGCCGCTCTTCACGATTATCCGCCTCATCCCGTCCGTCCGGAACCGACTCATGAGGTAGATTAGGTATCCCAAGGGTGATGTCGGAAAGTTCTCCCTGGACCTTAGTCAGCTCCTCTTGCAACGCTTTCAGTTTATCGCCCAACTGCGCTACTTCGGCTAACAGGGGTTGAATGTCCTCCCCTGTCGCCTTGGCTTTACCAATTGACTTGGATCGACTGTTTCGGATGTTCTGTAACTCCTGGGACTCAACCTGAAACCGCTTACGCCGCTCTTCCAGTTCGCTGATTTGCTGGGTATCAAGCTGATAACCCCGGCGTGTAAGTTGTTGGGCGACCTCGCCCAGATTATTTCTTAACAGTCGCGGATCCAACATTGATTATTCACCCATATTGACGTGTGCGGACCAGCTCACCACATGACCCGGTTCTACCCATTGATTTAAATCCTGCAGTACCTTCTCCACTCGCTCCGGCAGATCGAAGAACTCAACCACCAGCGGCAGATCCATTGAGATATCCAGTAATGAGGCCTCATGCGCCTTACCGGATCGACCGAAACCGGCGATTCCACGGAATGCAGTCACTCCCCTCACCTGTTCATCCCGATGTAAAAAATCGAGCAACTTACGTAGTTGATGATCGCCTTCGGTCAAATAGATCCGCACCAGTGTTACCTCACGCTTTGTCATAGTTGCCTCCCAAGCACCAGGCCGAACCAGCAAGCCATCACACAGGCAGTCACGCTGAGCAGGATATTCAATCCCGCCTTGAGCAGCTCTGCTTGTTCAAGCAGGTTTATGGTTTCAATAGAGAAGGTTGAAAAGGTAGTAAAGGCACCGAGAAATCCAATCAATAAGGCACCGCGCAACTCAGGTGAGACAGTTGTACGCTCCAGCAGCAGGACATACAGGAACCCCATTACCACTGATCCAAGAACGTTAACAACCAGCGTGCCATAGGGAAATTCGCGACCCAATAGGCCATACACGCCATTGGCTACCCAAAAACGGAACAGTGCCCCGATAGCGCCACCGGATGCAATGGCTATTAACTGATTCAATCTTGATTCCTACATCCAATGCAAAGGCGGGATTATAACCACTGTTGGATGATTTATGGTTAGAAATCTCAGCAGTATGGAGAAAATTCGCGAATTACGGGGAAATCGAATTGATTTAACCTAGAATCCGCAGTTGAACAGGGATTTGTGGGAAATCCATGTAGCGTTTCAAAGCTCACCCAATGGGTGTGAGAAAAATCCATTATTTGATTTGACATACCATTGCCTTACGTTAGATATCAGCGGTCAACTGCGGAATCTAGGTTTAACCCTACTTGAGTACCCACCGCAACAGACTCACCCTAATCCCAATGGTACCTGCTTAAGATAAAAAGCCGCAAATGGATGCTAATCACCGCAAATTTTCGTAAATGCCCTATACAAGAAAATCACATATTTGGCGTTAATTTGCGGTGATTCGCGTTTATTTGCGGCAGATCTTCTTAGATGAGGCATAGGGTGCGGCAGGCCGCACTCTACAGTGAAGGTTTAGCGACAAGCGGGATTTGGACATTTGTGTTTTTTAGCTGACGATCAACCGATATTCAGAAATCCCAGCGATAACCGGCAAAGATGAAATAGTCGGTAAAGGTGGTCACTTCCGTACCATCATCTTCCTCAAGCCAGTTTAAGCCCCCTTCCAATTCGAAGGTAAGACTTTTACGGAAACGATAGTCCATTCGGATAAACGGGCTGATAGTCTTACGCGAACCGTTGTTGTCGTCGTTTTGACGATAGGAGAGATCCAAGCGAGGGTTAATACGCCAGGCATTGGTAATGGGGTAGCGACTACTGATTCCAAGCCTAAATGTATCCGAGGTATTGGCGTCCGAGTAACGCAGACTGAGGACACCGATATCACCCTGTTTCAATAGATCGTTTTTAATCACCTGGAAGGTGTAGAAAAACTCATTATCTGTGGCATCTATCGCTAAAACGCCACCTGATGCGGGTGTTTCACCTGTTTTACTGACAGTAATGTCACCACTCAACTGCAGGGTTTCAGAGAAGGGGCGCGTTACACCGAATGAAAGGGTTGTCGTCTCAGCGGTGCGGTCCTTCGCCAAATCATAAAGCTCTTCATCCGTAAAAAAGTTTTGCAGCTCCTCGATGGACTCGATCGTTAGTGAGGTATTGGGATCAGTCTGACCGCTCAATGCATTGGAGGTGCTTAAGATGGGGCTGTTCCTGTAGTCGAAATTCATGTAAAACCGGGTATCGTCCTCTAATCGCCAGTTACCCTGCAACATGAAGATACTCAATTCATTGTGAAAGATATCGAAGTCAACAAGACTGAACAGTGACCTGTTTGAATCAAAGTATCGTACTTCACCACCTACTGCTCTCCGGTCAACCAGGTCATCAACTCTTTGCTCCACCAAGAACAGGCTGAGATCCCATTTTTCATAAAGACTTGAAATGTCTGCACTGATGCCTGCAAATTGTTTATGTTTATGTAGAAAGGTGTCGCGCGAACGTTCTACCGGCAATCCGGCTGTCGCCCTAAGACTGATGTCAGGGGTCAACTGATAGCCCAGTACAAGACCATCAAACCGATTTAAAATACCACTTGACCGAAGTCGCTGACGTCCTATGCGTGCGCTGGTGTGGCTATCCAGGTGCTCGACATCGATATAGGCATCGCTCAGTGTCGAATCGTTGCCATCTCCATCATCCAGGAAGTCGGAGATATAACTGCCAGTGAGTTTGAGACGCAGATCGAGATCCTTACTTCTACGCCGTGAATTTATATCGATGAAGGTCTCTACTTCAGAGCGTGTAACACTGTCTTCATCCTCAACGAAGGGGCTATCGATACTGTCTCTACGATAGTTCTGGGAAAGACTGCCATAGGTATCCCATACGGCTTTAGGGCCATCCTCGCCCTCTTCCGCTAGCTGCTTTTCACGCAATGATTCACGGGGCTTATTGGGTGCGGTCTCCAATCCGAGAAGACGCTGCCAGACACGTTCAGCATCCTCACCCTCGGGATACTTCTCCAGGTAGAGACGGTACTCTCCCTTTGCATGCGCTATCTGACTATTCCTTTCACGTGACAATCCAAGCAGTTCCAGAGCCTCTTTGGAATAGATATTCTGAGGTTCTTCAAGCAGTGCCTCAAGGAGTCGAACCGCCTTCGCATAGTCACCTGCCGTGATTGTGCGCCGAATCATCTCCATCATTTCGGTAAGACGAGGATCCACATCCACCAGCTCAGGCTCTTCCATAAGCTGATCGTTAAATGCCCGGTCTATTCCCCGGTCGAAAAAGGCTTGGCGACGCTCAGCAATATCCGCTGTATCGATCCAGGCATCGGGGTAAAAATTTTTAACTGCCTTCAACTGTTCCCTGGCTTCTGTCTTTGTGCGAAAAAACCCCAGGCGTAGCCGATAGAGGGTACTCTCCTCCACCTTTGCCTTGGTTGTATAGAGTAATTGATTTTCACCGACCGGTACGGGAGCAATCTGAGTGAAATCTATCGGTTCTGATTCAGCACTGAGGTTGATGACGTAGATGACCAATGGCAGCAACTTAAAATTGAGCGGGGCACGGGTTTCCGGTACCGGAATATCAACCGCTTTCTTTCCAGAACCAGGTAGACCTGATGCTGCTGCACTCTCTGACAGAATGAACTCCATGACATAAAAATCACGGCCCTGACGAATCCTGATATCGCTGACTGGCGTTGCGAATGAGACCAATAGTGTGGATGTACCAATCCGGTTGCCCTGAAATTCCACTTTTTCCAGTGGAACCGCAGCCGTAGGGCTCCAGGTCAGCTGATCACTCTCCACCAGTTCACTGAGTTCAATATCTGCAGTCTGGCCAAGCTTCAACTGGACACCCACTTCACTGCTGGCCTCGTTAATCAAATGTGAGACATAACGCACCGGCACATTGAAATAGACAGAGACGACATTGGCCTCACCCTCAGTCGTTATTTCGATGCGATCAAGTACCCGGGTCGCTGCACTGAGCTGCCCGGAAGACAACAGTATAAGCGCCAACAGCCACAGGGAGATACTTGATTGAATTTTGAGCTGCACTCGTTTTTACCTGATCTGAACGGATTACTGCACTAGGGTGCTTTTTAGCTTATCCAGATTATGGGACTGACATTCCACCCTTTCCCGAGGATAAGCAAATTAAGGCGTTAAGCGAGAAACCACCCAATAATCTCCACAAATCAGGGAGATTACTGGGTGGATTGGCATAGATCAATCCCAGTTACGATCAGAAACCCTATGACACCCACTGGCCCCACAATTCCGATCATTACTGAGGCCATTGTGCCTACCTTCTCCGTCATCATAGTCATTCGCATGACAACCGGCACAGGTCCTTGCATAGGACGGGAACTGCCAAGGTATGGTTTCCTGGTTGTTGGTGTGACAGTCATTACAACCTAAATTGGCTCGGTGATCGCCTGGATAGTTTCCGGATACATGCCGGTAGTTGGTCACCGGTAACCAACTATTCGTGGTATGACAATTATTACACTGCTGGGTAGTGACAAAATGGCCATTTGGCTTGCCGGTTGCTGTCGAGCCATTATGGCAGGAGTCACAGTTATCCGTCACACCAGCATGATCAAAGGTCACACTGGTCCAGTTGGTGGTGGAGGTATGGCAGTCATCACATTGTGCATTGCTCGTCAAATGCCCGGGCGGCTTGCCCGTTGCGAAGTTGCCGTTATGGCAATTGGAACAGGTGCCAGCCACATTGGTGTGGTTGAAACGCACACTCAGCCAGTTGCTTGTCGATAAGTGACAGGTATTACACTCTGCAGTTGTGGGTATGTGATTACCCGGTTTACCCGTGGCCAGAGTACCATTATGGCAACTTGAACAACCGGTTATGATGCCCTGGTGGCTGAAGTTTACGTTTCTCCAGTCAGTTGTGGAGACATGACAGGTATCGCACTGCGACGATGTGGTGATGTGATTGGCATGCTTGCCTGTCGCGGTCACACCGTTATGACAGCTGGAACAAGTCCCGGCCAGATTGACGTGGTTGAAGCGTACGCTCAGCCAGTTCGATGTTGAGAGATGACACTCATCACATTGGGCGGTTGTCGGAACATGTCCGGGGTCCTTACCTGTGGCCGTAATGCCATCATGACAGTTCGAGCAGTTACCTGCCGCATTGGTATGATCAAATTGTACAGCCAACCAGTTGGTCTGTGATGTATGGCAGGCATCACATTCTGCCGTGGTAGGTACATGGTTACCCGGCTTACCTGTTGCCGTGACGCCGTTATGGCAACTTGAACAGCTGCCTAACGCAACCGAATGGTCAAAGTTGACTGCCGTCCATGTGGTCTGCAAAGTATGACAAATATCACATGCTGCGTTGGTGGCTACATGACTGGCTGACTTACCGGTGGCAATGACACCATTATGACAGCTCTGACAACTGCCGGTGACGGTACTGTGATCGAAACGTACCGATGTCCAGTTGGCGGTCGATATATGGCAACTGTCGCACTGACCGTTGGTGGCGATATGGGTTCCGTGCTTACCTGTTGCTGTCGTGCCATTGTGACAACTGGAGCAAGTCCCTGCCACACCTGAATGGTTGAATGTCCCCGTACTCCAGGTCACCGTTGTATGACAATTCTCGCAACGTTCATTGGTCGGTATATGATTGGCCGGTTTACCGATCGCATCCACATTGTTATGGCAGGTTTCACAGCCACTCGTAACACCGGTGTGATCGAAGCGGATGCTGGTCCAGTTGGTATTGGATATATGACAGTTATCACAAGGGGCATTGGTCTGTATGTGATTGGCCGATTTGCCTGTGGCTATAACACCATCATGGCAGCTCTCACACGCACCGGAGACCACTGCATGATCAAAGCGAATCTGCAACCAGTTGCTGGTCGATGTATGGCACGCCTCGCAGGAGGCCGTAGTCGTCACATGAGCAGCATGTTTACCGGTGGCCCGAACACCATCGTGACATGACTGACAACTGCCTGTGACACCCTCGTGGTTGAAGTTGGTGATCGCCCAACTGTTGGTGTTATGGCATGTATCGCAAGGCGCGTTAGTCAGCACATGGGATGGACTTTTTCCAGTTGCGATGTCGCCGTTATGGCAGGACTCGCAGGACTCCGTAACACCCACATGGGAAAAGCCGGCCAATGTCCAGTCTGTTGTCGTATGACATTCATCACAAGCTCTGTTAGTCAAAATATGTGCCGCATGCTTACCGGTAGCAATATTGCCGTTATGACAGGATTCACAAGCGCCCGTTACCCCTTCATGGGAGAAGTTCGAAATGTTCCAGCCATTGACGGTATGACAGGTATCACACTGGGCGCTGGTCAGAATATGAGCATCATGCTTGCCGGTAGCACGAACACCATTGTGGCAACTGGAGCAGATACCGGCTGTCGGAACCGAATTGTGATCGAAACCGACCCTTGTCCAGGAAGTGGTTGAGGTATGGCAGACATCGCACTGTTCGTTGGTTGTGACATGTGTGGCATGTTTACCGGTTGCAATGGTGCCGTCATGGCATGAGGCACAGACACCAGCGGTCGTCACGCCACTGTGATCAAAACTGGTATCGGTCCAGTTGATCGTCGAGAGATGACAGGTATCACATTGAGCCGTTGTTTGAATATGTTGAGCATGTTTGCCAGTGGCCAAGGTTCCATCATGGCAGTTAGAGCAGGTACCACTCGCCTGTATATTGTCATGATTAAAATTGGTGGATGTCCAATCGATCGTCGACGTATGGCAACTGTCGCATTGCGCATCAGTTGGGATATGTGTTGCCGATTTGCCCGTTGCAATGGTGCCGTCATGGCAGCTTGAACAGGCACCGGCCACACCGTCATGATCAAATCTGCCGGTACTCCAGGTCACCGTATTATGGCAGTTTTCGCAAGGCTCTTGGGTTGGAATATGGGTATCCGGCTTGCCGATTGCATCGGCATTATTGTGGCAGGTCTCACAACCCGTCGTAATACCGGTGTGATCAAATCTGACACTTGTCCAGGTGATATTGGAGATGTGGCAGTTATCACAGGCCGCATCGGTCTGGATATGATTGGCTGATTTACCCGTGGCGGTAACACCGTCATGACAACTTTCACAAGGTCCGGTTGCGATCGAGTGATCAAAGGTGACTTCCTCCCAGTTTACTGTCGAGGTATGGCATCCTTCACAAGCGGCAGTAGTCACCAAATGCGCTTCATGCTTGCCGGTCGCACGAACGCCATCGTGGCAGGACTGACAACTGCCGGTGACACCCTCATGGTTGAAACTGTCAAGGTTCCAGCCGTTGGTATTATGGCAATTGTCACAGGATGCAGTGGTAGGAATATGATCAGTATGTTTACCTGTGGCGATGGTGCCATTGTGGCAGGACTCACAACTACCCGACACACCCTCATGATTAAAGTTAGAAACCCCCCAGCCCGCCGGTGTATGACATGTCTCACAGAGGGAAGTGGTTAAAATGTAGTTGCCATGTTTACCGGTGGCTATCACGCCATCGTGGCAGGACTCACATCCATCAGGGATACCGGTATGATCAAAAACTGATACATTCCAGGCAGCAATCACATGACAGGTATCGCACTCCGAATTCGTCGGTAGATGATTAGTGTTTTTTCCAGTGGCTTGTATGCCGTTGTGACAGCTCGAGCAACGGCCCGCAGTATCAGATGGATGGAGAAAACTAACTGTGCCCCAAGAGCTGGTGGAACTATGACAGGTATCGCACTGCTCGTTGGTTTGAATATGGCTGGCATGCATGCCTGTCGCTATGGTGCCATTGTGACAAGTGGAACAGAGTCCGGTCGTCTCAACACCACTGTGATCGAAACTTGTATTGCTCCAATCATTGGTGGATAGATGACAGGTATCGCACTGCTCGTCGGTCTGAATATGAGTAGCGTGTTTACCCGTTGCCCGACTTCCGTCATGGCAGGATGAACATACCCCAGTTGTTTCTATGTTCTCATGGTTAAACCTGATCACATGCCAATTTGCCGTTGTGGCATGACAAAGATCACAGGATTCAGTTGTGATGATATGGGTCGTATGTTTTCCTGGCGCCTGAACACCGTCATGGCAAGTTGCGCAGGTACCCGCTACCACATCACTGTGATCGAAACCGACCGACTCCCATGAATCGGTAGAGGTATGACATCGATCGCACTCCGCCGTGGTCGGTATATGCTCGGTATGCTTACCGGGCTGGGTGATACCGTCATGACAGCTAGAGCATCGGCCGAATGCCTCTTCGCCATGTATGAAGTTGACCGCTAACCAGGAGTTGGTAGAGGTATGACAGACCTCGCAGGGGGCACTGGTGACCAGATGGCCCAGGTTTTTACCGGTTGCACTGACCCCGTTATGACAGCTTTCGCAGTTGCCCCGAACACCGGCGTGGGAGAAATTCGCTACACGCCAATTGGCTGTTGTATGGCAGAGATCGCAGGCTTCAGAAGTCAGTATATGGATGGCAGACTTACCCGTGGCACTCACCCCATTGTGGCAGGTTTCACAACTGCCGCTGACAACATTGGAGTGGTCGAAATAGACCAATAACCAGCTATTGGTGATATGACATGTCTCGCAGGGCTCATTGGTTGCAATATGGCTGGCGTGTTTACCTGCCGCGATATCGCCATTGTGGCAACTTTCACAGGTACCGGTAACCTGTGAGTGATCAACGTGACTAACCCGTCCCCAACTGAATGTGGAGTGACAGAATTCACAGGTGTTTCCCGATAGAATATGCTGATTGTCCTTACCTTGCGCGGCACTGCCGTTATGACAGGCGAAACAGTCACCTGAGATACTGCCATGGTCAAAACGGGCCACATGCCAACCAACAGTGGTATGGCAATCGTCGCAATGATCATCACTACGGATATGGTTCATCGTCTTACCGGACGCATCTGTATCGTTATGACATCCATCGCATAATACAGGTGTACCGGTAAACTGGCCTTTGTCATGACAACTGTCGCATTCAACATTACGATGCTCACCGGTCAGGGGAAAGCCAGTTGAAAAGTGATCGTATTCACTGGTAGCTGCCAGCGAAGGATTATTCAACAATCCTCCACACAATGTTACTAAAAGCAATGTAAGCCATGAAAACTGAAATACAGCTTGGCTGCATCTCGTCTTGCTTTGTTGAATAGTATTCGTCATATAGCTATCCATATATCAATCATCGAATGATTGGATCTTTGAATGATTCGTCACTATGGCAGCGATCGCAGTGTCGCCCAAAACCACCACGGTGAATATCATCACCTCGGTGGCAGCCATAACAATGATTGGATGACTGCTTGTGTTCTGTCAGTAATGTTCGATGGCAGGTATGACAGTAGATTTCACTGTGTTTACCTTCCAGGGGAAAACCAGTCTGTGTTTCATGGTCGAATGTCCACAACAGCCAGGCATTTGGATTATGACATTCACCACACTTGTCACCCATTCTTCCATCATGAGAATCATCTGTTTCATGACAGGCGAGGCAGGCCGTCTCAGTTTGCTGAAATTCAGCATTCAGATGACAGGACTCGCAGGTCGTCACGCTATGAATACCGATCAGGGGGAATCGGGTAATATCATGTTCAAAAAATAGCTTCACATTCCAGCCATTTTCATTGTGACAATAGCCGCAATTCTCTCCGAGTTCGTTTTTGTGCACATCAATCGCCCGATGACAGGTAATACACTCGGCTTCCTCAAGACCATCCATTTCAACGCTACGGTGACAGGCATTACAGACCAGATCCTTGTGTTTACCCCTGAGAGGAAATTTGGTGTCGTCCCCATGATCGAATTTGACCTTTCTCCAGTCATCTACACTATGACAATCCTGGCACTCTTTACCATTTCGTCCCTTATGCTCGTCATCTTTTTCATGACATGAGAAACAGGTTTTAGAAGGCTTTTTATCAAACGGGCCACGTTTATGACAGGTATCGCAAGGAACGTCTTTATGGCGCCCCTCTAATGCAAACTCAGTATCTTTTCCGTGATCAAAGACCAGCTCTTTCCAATCTTCACTGCTATGGCACTTATCACACTCTTTGCCATACCTACCATTGTGGGCATCGTTGATCAGATGGCAGCCAATACACTCTTTAGGGGTATTCTTGTAGTGATCACCGGCATGGCAGAGCTTGCAATCAAGGTCTATATGCTTACCAATCAGTTCATATTCAGTGTCAATACCGTGATCAAACTTCCGCTCTTGCCAGTTCTCTTCGGTATGACACTTATCACACTCCTCCCCGAGTTTTCCCTGGTGAGCATCATCAGACTCATGACAATCAAAGCACAACGAAGGGGCATGACTGTATTTCTTCAACTCATCGGTATGACAGAGTTGGCAGGCAAGGGAGCGATGAGCTCCCTTTAGTTTAAAGTCGGTTTGTGTATGTTCAAAGGATTCACTGTCAAAGTTAATGATATCCCTATCCCTGCCCTTGTGCTCAGTGTGGCAATATTTACAGTCAGTTGCCTGTTCCTTATCAAGCTTGCCGTGAAAACCCTTGCCTTTCTCAATATCTTCTGCCACATCGCTATGATCGTGGCATGAGAGGCAGCGTTCTACCTGATCGGCCTTCTTTAAGGTCTCATGGCAGCTTTCACACTTCTCCTCAAACTCAGCATGACCCGATATCACAGGCCCGGGCATTAGCAACAGATCAAGCTTTCCCGCCAGAACTGGAGAAGTTGAGAAGATCACTATTAAACAGAGACAAAAGGCATAGTAGCCATTTCGATTTATCACAGATATAAGACGTATACTTGAGAATCAATAGGCATGTACGGCATAGACATGAACAAAGCCGGTGATCACCATCATGACGAACAGCGGCATATGAAGCAAATGCCAAATAGCAAAAAGCCTCTCGTAGAAATGTAGTTCGAGAATCTGCCTGAGTATACTGCGATGAGTCAATAGCGTCTGCCGGATACGCAGCTGCTTGCGACGTACCTTACCCCTATCCCAACCCTTTCGGTAACCGGCTGCCAACAGTTTTTTGTTCAACGAACTCATCACCATTGGATAGAGCCTGGCCGACATCAGACGCATTGTTAGCCAGTGTCTGGCACTGGCAAGCGAGCTTTCAGGTGCTTCCATTACCTTCTGCTCATACTGCTTGAGCATTTCTCTGGCTTTAGGTTGCACTTCAAACAGACGGCCCAGTTTTTTCTTCAGTGCCACTGAATCGGCATGTAATGATACGAAAGTGGCTTTTCTACCATACAATCCGTAATGGATACGGGTATAGAAATAGCGACCGAACAGCCCGCTAATGGCCACAATCAACATACTGAATAGGGCAACCCGGCCATTCAGCGAACCGAGATGGAAGCTCGAATGCATCATGATCAGCACCGGCCCCATCACGCCAAACACCATATGGGTACGAAACCAGAACTTGACCGTCAGCCATTTGTTCATGAACTGTAGGCGCTTACGCATCGGATAGAGCAGCAGAAGCAACATCATGCTGCCGCCAACGATACCAAGCCAATAACCCCAACCGGCTTCTGCGGTCCAAACCGCCTCACTGCGATTAAGCCAGCCCATGTAGAGCAGAAGAAGGGAAAACAGGGTAAACCCTATGGTTGTTATGATACCCGCTCTGCGCTGTAACGCGGAGAGAATACCATCCAATGCTGTCTCACTGACATTGGGCGATAGTGCAGCGGTTTCCATCAAAATCACCTATAACCTAGTGTAGTGTCCTGAATAAAATATTCATTTATAATTCCCAGTGTTCCGGTTTATGGCAAAGGAAGGAAAAAATGAATTCAGCAG
>JAHXHU010000125.1 GCA_025656375.1 Candidatus Thiodiazotropha sp. (ex Ustalcina ferruginea)
GTTGGAGGTCACATGGGAATAAAGAAGACAACCGACCGAATTACATCCAGTTTCTACTGGAGCCGTGGATTCAGATGAGACTAAGGGGAGTGTGTTTTGGGCGAAAAAAAAACAGACGAAAAGTTAAAGCGCGCCCTCGACTTCCTTGAGGAAGAGACACAGTCCATAACCGCCGGTCTAATTCTGGTCTCTATGGATACTCATCAACAATCTCTCTATCTGGTACTTGAGCAAACTGATGACGATTGCGCCTTTCCCGGTGGCCGGGTAAATACAGGAGAGACACTCTTGGAAGCTGCTGTGAGGGAAACACAGGAGGAATTACATGGAACAGGTGAAATTGACTTTCCGTGGGGCATTGAGTCAATAAAAACCAAGTACTATGGAAAGCAAAACCTTAAGCAGGGTGTCTATTTTCTCGCCAGATCTGAACTGATAGATTTAACAATCGGCTTCAACTTCTCAAAAGGCAGACCTGAGCACCAGCACTACCACTGGCTTCCCTACACAGAGGCAAGAGGTATGATTAAAAACAGATTTCAGCCCATATTGGACTGGGCCAATAATAGAGTGAAAGGCGACGATTGAATAAGAGATTGACTCTCACCCAACAGGCAAGTGGGTGTGGATAGCCACGCCTCCCAGCGCTTCCGAATGACTGATCTCTAACCTGCCACCATAAGCACTGACAATGTCAGCGGCCACTGCCAGGCCAATACCCTGTCCGGGTTGTTGCAAATCGATCCGATGCCATCTTTGTAATACGGCTTCCGCTTTATCATCGGGAATGCCTTTTCCATCATCCTCCACACTTATATGGAGGTACTCGTCCATTTGCGCACTCACATGAACACGACCCGACCCATATTTACAGGCATTCTCCATCAGGTTACCAAGCAGCTCCATCAAATCACCCTCCTCGCCACGAAAACAACTCTCTTCCACCACTGACAACTGCCACTGGATCCCCTTCTCCAGGTAGACCTTGTCAAGTGAGTTGACGAGACGCTCCACCACGGGCTCGATCAAAACACTTTGGGTCAGAATATTGCGCCCCGAGGCCGCTGCCCGCTGGAGCTGGTGGCTGACGATTTGATTCATACGGTCCACTTGCTCACGTACTGTTACCTGGGAGTTCTGTATTGAGTTACTCCCTTTATCAGCAACAACCTGCAAGATCGCTAGTGGTGTCTTGAGGCTGTGTGCCAGATCTCCAAGGCTGTCACGATAGCGCTGCTGTCGTGCCTGAGCATGACGAATCAGGGAGTTGATATTCGAGGTCAAACGACTCAACTCGGTCGGATAGACACCCTCCAGTTGATCCGCACGGCCTGATTCAATGTCCGTCAGTGCCTGCTCCACCTCTCGTAGCGGGTAAGAGTCCCCAGCTCAATACCCAGCCCTGAACCAGCAATAGCAATAAGGCGGCACCACCGAGCCAGAGAAACAGGGTGTCACGGAATGTACCCACCTGTTCCTGCAAAGGTTTCAGATCCTCTCCTACAGCCAACACATACTGTAACTCACGTCCTTCGAAGTCCTCCCAGACAACACCGAAACTGAGGCCCATAGCATCGCCATCAGCAAGCTTGAATCGTTCGATTTTCGATTCACCTGGGGACATCATCTGTGAAAAATCGAGTCTGCGACCCAGTGATGAAGCTGAGTGCCAAAGGTATTGGCTTTTCAAGCCACTGACCTGTGCATAGAGGCCTGAGTCGGGTCGATTGAAACGGGGATCCGTCAACACATCCGGCATCCTAAGTTCTCCCACCTCACTCTCCTCTGCAGCAGCCAACAAGGCATAGACACTGCTGAACAGTCGCGCTTGTAGCGCATCCTCGCTGGCAGAGCGGAAGGCTTTGTCGAGGGCCAATCCGGTAAGACCGAGAAATGCACTTAACACCAGACTTGCGGCCAGTAATAAGCGTTGATGAATGGAGAGGGTACGCCTCGATCCCATGCTAGTGTAGTGTCATATACTAGTGTCCTATACTAGACGCGTCGCTCCAGGGCAAAACGGTAGCCTCTGCCACGCAAGGTCTCGATAGGTTTATAGCGCTCATCCGGATCAATCTTCTTGCGTAGGCGACGTACGAAGACCTCAAGGGTATTACTATCCCGGTCCCAGTCCTGATCGTAGATATGTTCGGTGAGTTCTGTCTTCGATACCACTTCGCCGGCATGCAACATCATGTATTCCAATACCTTGTATTCATAGGCGGTCAATTCCACCGGATCGCCATTCAAACTGACTGTTTGAGTCCTAGTATCAAGTGCTACAGGACCTCCGGAGAGGATCGGTTGAGACCATCCACCAGAGCGTCGTAACAGAGCATTCAGTCTGGCCAGCAACTCCTCGACATGGAAGGGTTTTACCAGATAATCATCAGCTCCAGCTTCCAATCCCTCAACCTTGTCCTGCCAGTTACCTCTTGCTGTGAGGATCAGAATGGGAAAATGTTTATCTTGTTTGCGCAGCTCCCGAATCAACTCTATACCGGAAAGCTTTGGTAGTCCAATATCGATGATAGCGACATCAATGCCATACTCCCTGCCTAGAAATAATCCAGCAGCACCATCCTCGGCACTATCCACGCTATAACCCTGACTGCGGAGTTTTTCTGCCAACGGCTCACGAATAGCAGCTTCATCTTCAACCAGTAATACACGCATCTGGTCCGCCTTAACGTCGTCTGCCATTCTGGCGGCGACCGCCTTCGGCATTGATCCGCAGTCGACGCACCTTACCCTCCTTGGTCAAGATGCGGACATTATGTATCTGCCGACCGTCACGTTCCCGGGTCTCGGCTGAAATCACTCGTCCATCCACACGTTCTTTCGCCTGCTGTACCGCCTGGTCAAGACTGATATCACCTCTGGCATAGACTGAGGGTATCAGCAACAGAGCGAGCAATAACATATTGAGTATAGGTCGAGATCGTCTCGTCATAACATTACAGTCCTGAATTAATCATCATGCACCGGTCTGACATCTACCGCAATCGGGATACGCTTCCCGGGATGTTCTCTGGTGCGGGTGGTGAAAACACGCCCTTTGTAGCGGTATGTTACATCATAACCAACCAGCTGTTCTTCATAACGCGATTGATGTGTAACTTCGCAACGACGCTCAACTGAGGTGGTGTAGTGTCCTCTCCTTTTTTGATGACTGATATCATGGCCGATCGCACCACCGAGCAGGGTACCTGCCAGAGTGGCTGCATCTCTGCCACGACCACGCCCACGACTGACGCTATTGGCCACCACACCTCCGATAATACCGCCCAATACAGTACCCGTGTAGCGGTGTCCATCCGGTCTATAGTGACTGACCTCCTCGTCCCAACACTCCCTCTCGGGATAGGAGATCTCCACACTACGGTAGATGGGTTCCACATCGATCACCTTGGCGGTGTCACGATAGCGGTCACGATGACCGGCATTGGCTGCCACAGATGTCACCAATAACAACGTACCCATAGTAAGCGCCGCTCTTTTCATCTTATCTCTCCTGGCTTTATCCTATTAACCTAATACGAGGGAAAACCCCCTCTCTTTGGTTAAAGCTTACGACGCCTAAACTGAACAACGCCTGAACCGGAAAGATCGATTTTTATTACTTAATAATCAATAGATTAAACTGGCACTACTTGAGAAAGTTATACTACACCATCGGATGAAAAAAGGTTATCGAAGTCATTCGCGCAGATGGGTTGAATATCAATTCTCTCAAAGACCATTCATCCTGGACCAAACCAGAATACGGTTATTGACTGGCATCCCGATATCCTCGTTGAATACCAGACCCTGTGATCCAGCCAACTTGTCCAACACTTCGAAATCGCGAATGCCACTCAATGGATCTCGGTTTTTGAGCCACTGATCGAACCGCCGATTACTCTCACTGGTATAACTGCCACCGAAATTGAACGGACCATACAGCACAAAGCACCCCCCGCCGTTGAGCAGACGACCCACGCCCTGAAACAGCAGCTCTACCTCTGGCCATGACATAATATGGGTAGTATTGGCACTAAACACAGCATCATACCGGGTATCGGGCCATGTCAAGTGTGATGGGATCTTGTAGATTAGGGAGTACCGCCTCATCAAGCCAGGCTTGGATACCCGAATGATTTTCAACTCTGTCACTGGTTTGCCAGATTAATTCAGGCATCGCTGCAGCAAAATGGACTGCATGTTGTCCGGTACCGCTACCAATCTCCAAGACTGTACGATGGTGTGTGAAGAGTCGCTGTAAAATCTGCAGAATCGGTGCCTTGTTCTCTTCACATGCCTCTGAAAAGGGTTTCATGTCAGGGATGTCGAATCTTCTTATTCAACCCAGTTTCTGGGTTTCAGATAGTGCTCATAGAGCTGTGCTTCAGGGCTGTCTGGCTCCGGTTGCCAATTATACTGCCAACGCACCAAAGGCGGCAGGGACATCAGAATCGACTCTGTACGTCCGCCAGACTGCAGCCCAAAAAGCGTACCCCGATCATAGACCAGATTGAACTCTACATAGCGACCTCGGCGATAGAGTTGAAAATCACGTTCACGCTCGCCATACGTGGTATCACGACGTCGCCGAACAATGGGGATGTAGGCGAGTAGATAGTGGTCCCCGACACTCTGCATGAAATCAAATGATCGCTCAAATCCCCACTCATTGAGGTCATCGAAAAAGAGTCCACCGATACCGCGGGGTTCCTGGCGATGCTTGAGATAGAAGTATTCATCGCACCAGGCCTTGTGTTTGTCATAGACCTCATCACCAAAGGGCTGGCATGCCAGCCTGGCCATCCTGTGCCAATGTTGACAATCCTCATCGTTGCCATAATAGGGGGTGAGATCAAAACCACCACCAAACCACCACACCGGTTCTTCACCTGCTTTTTCAGCAATAAAAAAACGTACATTGGCATGGGAGGTCGGCACATAAGGATTACGGGGATGAATAACAAGTGACAACCCCATCGCTTCAAAGGCTCGACCTGCCAGCTCCGGGCGGTGTGCCGTTGCCGATGCAGGTAGTTGACTACCGGTCACATGAGAAAAATTGACGCCGGCCTGCTCGAAAACCCCACCATCCTGAAGTACCGCGCTGATTCCGCCGCCCCCCAGGTGGTCACCCGGTTCACGTTGCCAGCTATCCTGAATAAAGCGTGCCTTTGTATCTTCTTCCTCAAGCGCGCAACAGATCGTCTGCTGCAGTTCCAGTAGATATTTTTTAACCTGTAATTTATTCGGCTCATCCATTGTTGCTGTCTTTTTTATTGATTATGTTGATTTTATCCGAGTCGCATTAGGAAAACCCGCATCTCCTTGGCTGCCTGTACATCGCCCCTGGCATCGGCAACAGCAATACCTTTTTGGTAGGCATGCCGAGCCTCCTCCACACGATTCAACTGGGCCAGAGCTTTACCATACTGTTTCCAACTGGCTGAATGTTCCTGATCCTGCTTTACTGCCTGTGCCAAGTGCTCTGCTGCCGCTTCCAGATCATTTTGTTTAAGACATAAGGTACCAAGAGTGTAGCGTAACAGTGCATTGTCGGTACCCTGCTTGAGCATTTTTTCTAAGGCTTCACGATCCATAAAGCTACCTCATTCAACGAGTCCACAAGCCTGATTGCCCGGGACAGCACTATCCATCCTGTCAGGTTTTGTCAGCTTCATGGACTGCATTAATCGAATATAGTCATCGCGTTGTGCACCATTTCCTAACCTGGGATTGAATTGTTTCTCCTCACCCACAGTACTGCATGTAAAGCCGTTATAGTCATGACCCGGATAGATCATGGTTTCGTTTGGCAGGGTAAATAGTCGATGGGTAATGGAATCGTAGGATTGTCCTGGATCACCCGACTGAAAATCAGTCCGACCACTACCACGGATCAGTAAAATATCACCGGTAAACACGACCCCATCACCGAGGTAGGAGATATCGGTATTGGTATGTCCGGGTGTATGGATCACCTCGAGCTTCACCTCACCCAAAGAGATAATGTCACCATCAGCCAGTTTAAGATCAAAACATTCGCTAGCGACATTCGTATGTACCCCTATACTGCAATCCAGAGATTCACGAATCAAACCGCTGCCGGTAAGGTGGTCTGCATGAATGTGGGTTTCCAGCGAATATTTCAGGATTAGGTCCAATTCCTGGATCAACTTCAGATCACGCCCTACCTGCTCTCTGACTGGGTCAATAATAGCTGCCTCACGACTGTTCGGGTCCCAAACCAGATAGGTATAGGTACTTGATCGATTATCGATGAGTTGTCGAATTTGCCTTTTCACAAGCGTTGTCACCATCACAGTTATGATATTGATGCATGCTAAATAGATCGATCATTAAATGCGGGAATGATAGTCACTATTCAACCCAGGATTATTTGGGGATATATCATGCATATTACTCGTTAGTATCAGTGATGAGCAGCCAATTCAGGTTAACAGGCCCTAAATGACAACAGCACAGGATCGCATCATGACCCTTGATAAAGCACGCGAGATCATTAAACAGCAGATCAGCTTTGGTAGCGGTTACAACCGCAATGCAATTCGTCTCCTGTTGGGTGAAATCCAGCGGGAATATGGTCTGCAGGCAGGCGACCAGCTGATCGAAGAGTTGGCTCTGGATGAGGTATTCGGTCTTGTCCCTGGAACAGATTTTACACGTGTCGGTCGTTAAATATCAGGTTTTCTCTGCAATCAGCATCGCTACATCCCTGGTGCCATGGGTTATATCACCCAGCACATTCTCTTCACAGTAGTAGCGTAGTTTCAAAGTAGCAAATAACCTCAACAACTCATTATCATCCAGTCGAAACGCTGGGTTTTGTGGCCCAGTTGCGGAAACGGCTATTTGGGTAAATGTCTGATAATAGATCAGGCCGCCCGGTAGCAATGCATCGATCAGTGACGTTATCAAAGCCCGGTCGAGATAGTAACTGACGATGATCAGATCAAAACTGTTCGGCTGTGGCGGATTGATCTCCACGTCATGCACTTCAGCTGAGAGATTCCCCAATCCTTCCTCTACGGTATATTGTTGAAGACGTTCGATGGCAACTGGAGAGATATCCCATGCACTGACCTCCAGGCCTTGGCGCGCCAATGTCAGTGCGTTGCCTCCCAGGCCACAGGCGAGATCCAGCGCCCGCCCTCTCTGGGGTAGAAGATGCAGGTTACGTTGCAGTATTTCAGCCGCTATAGGGGCCTTTTCTGCATCCGCATGGCGTTTGTCCCACTTTTGGCTAATCGTCTGTTGTTCGTCCACTCTGATAGGACCTGTTAACACTCAAAGGCTGTCGAGACCACATGCCAGGTCGGTCTGAATATCCTCGATACTCTCTAATCCAACAGCAATTCGCAGCAGACCGCTTCCTATGCCTGAACGACTGAGTTCCTCAGGCGTCAGTCTTCCATGGGTTGTGGTAGCCGGGTGAGTGATCGTTGTCTTGGTATCCCCCAGGTTGGCAGTAATAGAGAGCATCCGGGTGGCGTCAACAAGTGTCCAAGCCGCAAGCTGTCCACCTTTGACGCTGAATGAAACGATGCTGCCAGGTGCACACTGCTGGTTCATGGCCAGTAGATGTTGGGGATGGCTGGTGAGGCCAGGAAAATGGACTCGCTCAACTTGCGGATGTTGCTCCAACCATTCCGCTAACTGCTGCGCATTGCGTGAATGGGCCTGCATGCGAAGATCAAGCGTCTCCAATCCCTTCAAAAAAACCCATGCATTAAATGGGCTCATCGTTGGACCTGTCGTTCTTAGCACACCGAACACCGCTTCACCCACCACCTCATGGCTACCGACTACAGCCCCACCAATACAGCGACCCTGGCCATCCAGATATTTGGTAGCAGAGTGTACGACTATATCTGCACCAAGGCTTAGAGGTCGCTGCAGTGCAGGTGTACAAAGGCAGTTATCCACGACCAGTAAACAGTCATGGGCATGTGCCAACTCACTCAGCTTGGCGATATCCGCCACATCGGTCAATGGATTTGATGGTGTCTCCAGAAACAGCAGTTTAGTTTCAGAACAAATAGCAGCCTCCCAAGCTGCCAGGTCGGTCAGATCGACAAAACTGGTCTCAATCCCAAAGCGGGAAAGATACTTGTTGAATAGGATTGTGGTAGTACCGAAAATACTGCGTGATGAGACGATATGATCACCCGACTGTAACAGCCCTATACAGGTTGCCATGATAGCTGACATACCCGAGGCCGTGGCGACACAACGCTCCCCCCCCTCCAAGGCTGCGAGCCTCTCCTCAAAATTCCTTACTGTTGGATTGGTGAAGCGCGCATAAATGTTACCCGGCTGGTCTCCACTGAATCGTGCTGCAGCCTCAGCCGCACTACTGAACACAAAGCTGGATGTGGGAAATATCGGTTCTCCATGCTCACCTTCGGGTGTGCGATGGTGTCCCACGCGAATAGCCTGGGTTGAAAAGCCCCAGCCTTGCTCTTTATGTTCCTCCATTTACAGCATCCTCGTTGGTTTCTACTGACAGGACCGTTGGTTGAGACCTGACTC
This sequence comes from Candidatus Thiodiazotropha sp. (ex Ustalcina ferruginea), assembly GCA_025656375.1. Taxonomy (GTDB): domain Bacteria; phylum Pseudomonadota; class Gammaproteobacteria; order Chromatiales; family Chromatiaceae; genus Thiodiazotropha. The sequence goes on from JAHXHU010000125.1 coordinate 8,554, forward strand.
TGTGGGTTCAGGTAATATCTAACAAACACCTTAATAATAATAGGGTGGAAAGACTCTTTAAACGATACTGCTTGTGATTTTAAAACTCAACGGGCGGAAATGCTTCTTTTTTTATCCTCAGCCGGGGACATTGAGTCGATTTTTTGAGAAAAGTAGTTCTCCAGAAACTCATCAAAACTGACTCTATCAGCAGCCTCGATATCATGTTGACGCCGCCAGGAATCCTTGGCCTCCTGTTGCAGGAGTTGCTGATCCTGGCTTGAGTGCTCCTGCTGTGTGAAGTAGTGCTGGTGTTGCTTAGACATGCGTTGAGCAAACTGGAAAAAACTCTCCCCCTTATCACGCATCTCAGCCAGCATACGTGCTGAGGGTGTTAGATCAGCATCTTGCAGGCGATGCACTTGTAATTTCAGACTTTCACTATAGGGTTTGCCCGGTATGCCGCTCTCCAGCACCTCACAGATCGGCTGCAAAGCTTCACATATCTCCAGCCCCCAATCCCGTAGTGAAACCTGTTTCCCGCGACGTTGTAACATCAGCCCAGGCTTTCTCCCTTGATGAGCGGCAGCCAGTTCATTCCAGTCAATCTCCTTCTGCTCTGCAACATTGATTGCCGGACACTCCTGTAGCAGGCACGTCAGCATCAGTGCTTCTACGAAATAGATCTGCTCTTCTGCAATCCCCAAAGGATGGAACGCGTTGACATCCATTGAGCGCAACTCGACATAGCGTACACCTCGTCGCTGTAGTGCATGGATCGGCTTTTCCATCATCTTAGGTATCTGTTTTGGGCGAACCGTACTGTAGTACTCATTCTCTATCTGCAGGATATTTGCATTCAACTGCTCATAGCGTCCATTGACCTTCACCCCCATGGCCTTGTAGATGGGACAAGGTGTTTCGATGGCACGGGAGAGTGTTTCGATATAGGCGTTCAGGCAATCGTAACAGGCTTTGATACCTGTCCCCTGCTCCTTGCTGTTCTGATAACCAATATCTCCCATCCGCAACGAGGTAGCATAGGGAGAATAGTAGCTGTATTCATCGAAGGTTTGCAGGCTAGTCGGTCTTCCACCCAGAAAAGATTTACATACAGCCGATGATGCGCCAAACAAGTAGGGAATCAACCAACCTACCCGCTGCAGGTTCCTCAACATCGCGAAATAGGATTCTGAGATAAATGTCTGTGTCGAACCCTTGTCCTGCTCAAGCAGTTGGTAGGCTTGCCAGAACGGTAGGGGTAAAGAGTAGTTGAAATGAACGCCGGCAATCACCTGCATGACTCGGCCATAACGGTGTCCCAACCCTCGCCGGTAGACAGTCTTCATCATCCCCGCATTGGAACTGCCATATTCAGCGATCGGAATCTGTTCATCATCCTCTACCACACAGGGCATACTGGTAGACCAGAGAATCTCATCATCGAAATGCTGGTAGAGAAAGTGGTGGGCCTCAAACAAAAAACGCAAAGGTTCCTCGCGGTCCGCTGAGGGTGGAGTAATGATCTCAGTCAGGGCTTCCGAATAGTCAGTGGTGATGTAGCGGTTGGTCAGCGCTGAACCGAGCGCCTCAGGATGCCGCTTTAGAGAGATACAGCCATTTGGAGAGACTCTCAATCCCTCCTTTTCGAGACCAATCAAGCCACCGCATAGTAACTCAATCTGATCTGCTTGACGTTAGCGTTGTAGACGTTTTTCGAGTATTTTATACAAACCAGGGAAGTTCCATGAAAAAGAGATTCAGATCAGAATCAAGACACGGATTCTGGTTAGATTTCGGAAACCGCTGAATATGCATCAATACCGGCAAAAAACAACACCCAATATGAGCAGCTAACCGCTATGGGTATAGTTCAGCAATTTTCACACAATGAGTGATTAGCGCATCACTGCCATTGGTGCCTGCATCCGAATCGAATCCATCAGGATACGTGCAGCTTCATTCAATTCGATACGTTGGGTCGCTTCTGACTCTTTGTCATCAGGGTCAACATATTTATCAGCCTGCTCTAGGGATTTAATGGACTTCATACCCTGGGAGGCCCGAAAACGATTCTTGTGCAGCAACTGCTCATGCTCACGATCATCCCACTCAGTGCGGCGACGGCGTTCTAACAGACTGACCTCAGTACGCTGATCCAATTCTAGAAAACGTTTCTCCCGGTCAACTAACATTTCGAATCCCGGATCCTTCTGAATTCGGCTCATATGGTTATCGACAAGACGAGGCATAGATCCCTTGCCCTTAGGCAGATAGTTGGCAGATCTAATTTGTGCCCAAGGTAGTGCATTCTCCAAAGACCGTTCACCATACTCATCTGAGTACTTTGCAGTAGGAAACTGTATATCGGGCACTACACCACGGTGCTGGGTACTGCCGCCATTGATACGAAAGAACTGTGCCATGGTCAGTCTCAGCCGCCCCAAATCCTTTTTACGACCTGGAACGAAACGTCCCAGATCCACAAGGGTCTGTACTGTTCCCTTGCCGAAGGTAGGCTCACCGATCACGATACCCCGCTTATAATCCTGAATTGCACCGGCAAAGATCTCTGAGGCGGAGGCGCTGTTGCGATCGACCAATACCGCCAAGGGTCCCTCGTAGGCAATGGCTTGGTCCGGATCCTGTTCCACTTCTATCTTGCCAAAGGCGTCCTTTATCTGCACCACAGGTCCTGAATCGATAAATAAACCGGTCAGTTCTGTTGCTTCGGACAGTGAACCACCCCCATTTTCACGCAGGTCGATGACGATGCCATTGACGTCCTGTTTTTTAAGATCCACCAGCAGGTCGCGCACATCACGGGTGGTACTTCGAAAATCTTCGTCTCCTCTCGCCTCAGCAGAAAAGTCACGATAGAAAGTAGGCACCTCTACGACACCGATGAGGTAGTTCTTCATACCATCCAAATTGTCGATGATATAACTCTTAGCTGCCTGTTCTTCCAGCTTGATCTTGTTCCGAACAAGGGTAATGGTCTTTCTGTTGGCGCCTGTTTCATCACCCTTTAGAAAAATACCCAGGCGCACGACAGATCCTTTTGGTCCACGGATCTGCTCAACCACATCCTGCAGACGCCAACCGATTATATCCGTGATTCTACCTTCCAGACCCTGCCCCACACCTACGATACGATCACCTGCATGGAGCAGATCGCTCTGTTCCGCAGGTCCGCCAATGACTGTCTTTTGTACAACTGTGTAACCATCCTCATCTTTGAGCACAGCACCAATACCCTCCAGGGAGAGTCGCATACTGATATCAAAATTCTCGGATGTGCTGGGTGACATATAGCTGGTATGGGGTTCCAGACTCAAGGTATATGCATTAATAAAGGTCTGGAATATATCATTGGTATCAAACTGTTCGACCCGGCTTAGTAAACGTTGAAAACGGTCATGCAACGTCTTACGAATCTCTTCATCCTTTTTATCCATCAGCCGCAAATTGAGGAAGTCATTTTTAACCCGTTTACGCCAAATATCGCTCAGTTCAGTACGTGTCTGGGCCCAAGGGTCCTCCTCCCGTTCGAATATATAGGTCTCATCAACCGTGAAGTCGAATTCACTATCCACCAACTTCTGTGCATGGCCCACTGCTTCCGCTACCCGCTTACGATAGAGACGAAAGATCTCAAAGGCCGGCTCGATTCTGGCATTCTTCAGATAGTCATCTAATTTATCCTGATAGCGGGAAAACTGGACGATATCCCTGGCCAGGAAAAAAGAGCGATTGGGATCAAGCGCATCGAAGTAGCGCTGGAGTATCATCTTCGACATCGCATCATCGAGGGCGGCGTCTTTGTAATGGTACTTATCAATGACCTTGACGATCACATTGGCTGTCTGCTGCTGCTCAGGTGTCGGTTGCAGCTCGCTGATCGGTACAAGCTGGCGATTGGCCCAAAGCGGTGTACTACCAAAAAACAGCAGCAACCAGCTGAGCAGAATAACCTTGAATATTTTCATGAAACTACCTGGTCATTATTGAAATAGTAAAAAAAACGCTTGAATATCATAATAATAATAGCTAATTGGAATATGCTTTGGACTGGATTACCAGTCTCCTGGTTCCGCTAATTACTAAAAAGGTGTGCTGACACTCAAAAATTTACCATGAAATTTCAAATATTCTCGTGCAGACCCTGTACCAGATCCAAATAACCAGGGGTTTCAGGATTTATAATCCCATGTCGTAACAAAAAGTCAATTACCACCAGATTGCAATTCAATTTGAACTCATCGGTCTCTGAGACCAACCTGGCCACCTCCAGTACAGGTAATAGCATGAACTCCGCCACTTCGCCATCCAAGTTATGGGGCTTAAAGTCACAAGGGAGTTCCAGATCGTAACAATAGAGGGTATCAGGCCTTAGGCCTGCAGGGGTCTCCCTGCAATAGGTTAATGCACCGACGGATACAGCCCTATTTGCCAGAGCGGCCGGTACGCTTGCTTCTTCCATGCACTCCTTACGCAGATTCTCCGCCAGCGAAAGGTTATGTGGAAGCCCTCCAGCCACCATGTTGTCCAGACAATCGGGAAAGACGCGCCGGTCCGCCGCCCGCCTGGCTATCCAAAGTTTCAAACCCTTCTCACTACGCACGAAACCATTCAAATGCTGACCGTAGGCACGCAAGCCCAAATAGGGGGCAGTCGCACGATCGACAGTTGCAATAGCGGTTTCTCTGCCACTATGGGTAACTGGGTATTGTTCACCATGAATGTGTGAAATAACGCCCTCTTCAACTAAGGTTTTCGTTACCTCCATCAGTAATTGAGTGCGTATCTCAAAGGTGTCATAACGCTCTAGCATGTGAGCGCCACCATCGTCGATCCGAAATGCCTCAGGCCAATTGCCAAGCGCTTCCCAGACAGGTTGTTTGAGATGTCCTATTTGCTGCCCTGAATAAAAGAGTGATTTGAAATTCTCTGGTTCCCAGCGGTTGAGCGCCTCTATATGACGCAGATAGCCATGCATGTTCATAGTTCAGTGTTGGTCTCTTCTCAGAGAGACAAGTTGCTCCTGCCTCTGTCATCACCTCAATTGGATTCACAATCCAGGAATATACAGTCCCGGACAGGATTCACCAAAATAGTCCCAGGATCCTCTACTGACCTCTAAATATAGAAGCTATAGCGCTGAAATAAATGACTTTTTTTAGTACAGAAAGAAACTTTTTAATGGGTGAATAGCGCCACACACCGAATGGTACGCTTAATGTAGAAATCGTCTAGTTTTACTCATAAATTACAATCCGAGCGCATGAGTTGGGTCGCAGGGCATGCTGACTCTCATATTTTGTGTGTGCATAACGACGTGGGTGCTACATAAGCAACCGCTGACACACCAAAAGGTTCGGCGTTCTGCGATACCCCGTCAACTGACAGGATGCTTTGGGGGTATAGGCAGTACCTACCATACCCTTGTAGCTACTCTCGAAATGCTTGGTCATATTGAGCCAATGATGAAGATCTATCTGTATTCGTTCCTGGATAGGTAGCAAATGTTTAGGGATAGCGTCCTACTTGTTTTCTAAGATCGCTCGTTCTGCCCAATCGATGAGTGCTAGATAATTGGTAAGGCGGAAAGGCAGACACTTGGACATGTCTGCTCGGGGTTTCTGACAAACGGGAGCAAAGCGGTCTGATTTAGGGACTTGATCATGGGAGTTGTTTGACCTGTGTTATAGCTGCACCGACCATTCTGTACTAGAGGTGTTCTCAGGGGATTCGAGATCTCAGCCATCCCTGCTCTGACTGAGTTGAGATCAATATAGGCCGTATTCTGGTATCGAGCCCTTCACTTTCCAGACAAGTGACCTGTTATTTTCGTTCACGCATGAAACATATCAAAAAAATGTAGTTATCGAATATGTGAAATATGGCATGGGTATTCGAATGTTGATATCCGAGCATGACGCAGTACTTAAATTCATTGGCATTGGGGGTTTTGTGGAAAATCGGGCTGATCACCCTTTCCATTCCCAACTGGATGATGATGCTTGGCGATGCAGTCATCACTGAAAAAGCAATTTCTGAAAAGATGTTCACGATGGATTTCAAAATAACTCACCCACTGCTCGGCAGGACATTTTCCTATCATGGAGATTTCTCAATCGATAAGTAGAGCTAGGACTTCCTGGCAGGCGGGTACGAAAAGACATCATGCCTCAACTGAGGTCAGTATGTGCCTGATTCCGCGAGTTCAATGGCTTGTCTCACATACCCTTTGTACCAATGATTGAGTCGATTGATAAAAGAGTACAGTGCTGTCGGGTCTTCTCTGTCCTTGACATGATCAGAGACCCTGAAGGATGGAAACACAATAGCAGCAGTGGTGGTACGTGTGAGACGTTTGTCAAAATTGGCCACAGCGACAGGTACGATCAGTGGCTCCGGATCGGCCTTCAGTGCAAGCCGGAATGCCCCGGATTTAAACGGTCCTGGAGACTCCTCCGTATAGTAGCAGCGCCCTTCCGGACAGATGATTATATTTTCACCTTGCTTTAAACGCGCAAGAGCCTGGTCCATAAAACGTCGATTACGCTCCTCTCTGGTCAGGTGGAGATCACGATCCTCATCGTCCACTTCACCGGGATAGACATAGAGGTACTTAAGACGATCAAAATATTGCTGAAAGCCATACCAATCAAGTTCAGGTTTTCGTATAACTCTGATAGGTGCCTCTCCGTATTTTGGATAGATCAGCATACTGGATACAAAATGAGTATC
>JAHXHU010000288.1 GCA_025656375.1 Candidatus Thiodiazotropha sp. (ex Ustalcina ferruginea)
CGGGACTTCTTCATTGTAGATTCTCCTTTTCGTAATCATAATTGGAAAATTCTATTTTTGAACCCCGTTATTTTTTGGGGGGATTACCAAGGGGCTTGATAGTGGTGCGGATGATTACATCACAAAGCCCTTTTCACCCCGAGAGATGTTGGCACGCATAAAGGCCGTTATCCGCAGATCCAGTAGCGAAAATTTAGCGCTGCCCTTGGACTATGCCGGATTGAGCATTGACCCTGCATGCCATACGGTGTCGATCAATGATGCACCTCCTGCGGAGTATCGCCTGCTGCTCTTCTTCATGACTCACCCTGACCGGGCCTATAGCAGATCACAGATCCTAGATAATGTATGGGGCGATGCAGTCTATGTTGATGAGAGAACCGTGGATGTTCATATTCGACGCCTGAGAAAGCTGCTCATTCCCTCTGGACACCACCAATTTATCCAAACAATACGTGGTACCGGCTATCGATTTACACCTTCGTCACTCCATCATGAGTCAACAACTTCGTGAGGCAGTACCTCAAAATTGAAATCAGTCATCTGCTTGGTTCGCTGCTGATATTCATTCCTGTTGGCTATCTGCTCCATCAGATTGCTGCTTCAATACTACTTGCCGTCGCTGCCTATATGTCGAAACACGGCTACTATCTGGTTAAGCTCGCTTATCTGATCAACCAGGATACCCGGATTGATCCTCCCTATCCGGCGGATGTTTGGGGGGTGATCTATAAGGAGTTATCGAGATTCCGTTCACGAAGTCGAAAACGCAAACGAACGCTAAGTCGTTTCGCTTCTCGTTTCAGAAAGGTAACGAGTTCGATTCCTGATGGGCTGATACTATTGAATAAACCCGGATTTATCGAGTGGGCCAATCCAGCTGCAAACCAACTTTTGAATATCAGCTGGCCCCGGGATGAAAATATTGCATTTATAGATCGAATCAAACAGGAAGGCCTGAATGAATACCTGATGAATCCGGATTACTCCAGACCTATGGAGTTTCCCTCTCCAGCCAATAAAGCGGTTGTAATCTCACTACGCGTAACACCCTTTGGTGGAAAAAAAGCACAACGTCTGGTAGTGGTTCGTAATATCACTGAAGTCTATAACCTCAATCAGACCAGACGTGATTTTGTATCTAATGTCTCACATTGAACTACGCACACCACTTACCGTAATCACCGGATTTCTGGAAAATCTAGGTGATAATGAGATGCTGCCATTTCAGAAACGGCCTTTTACGCTTATGCATCAGCAAGCTGAACGGATGAACAGTATCATCAATGCCCTGCTCACTTTATCACGACTGGAAATGGGGGTAGCACCATCAGCTGAAAAGCCCGTCGCCATACCCGAGCTATTGGCCAGAATTGTCGATCAAGCATCATTACTTGCTGATCAGAAGGGTGGATACAAGATCTCATTGGAGGTGGATAATAATCTCTGGTTGCTGGGTGAAGAGTGTGAGTTGATGAGTGCTTTTTCCAATCTCATATTCAACGCCGTCATTCACACACCACCCGGTACGGAGATTCTTGTTACATGGAAACGACAAGAGAACGAAGCATGCCTGATTGTATCTGATAAAGGATCAGGCATAGAACAACGCCACATACCTCGGTTGACGGAGCGGTTTTATCGAGTCGACAAGGCACGCTCCCGCCAGTCGGGTGGAACAGGTTTGGGATTGGCCATCGTCAAGCACATTATCGGTAGGCACGACGGTGAGTTGAGAATCTCAAGTCAGTTAGAGGTGGGTAGCAAATTTACCTGTGCATTTCCTGTAAATTTAACGCTGGATAAGGCCGTTGAAAAACCTATCGAGTAGTATTAAAAAATGCTCAGATAATATTGTGGTTATCCGCATAGGCCAGATGTAGCCACAACTAATCACCAATTCCCACAAATTGGCACTAAGGCTGGCACACTGTACGCCAGGATCTAATCTTCATGATTAGAGTGGTTAGTATGATAAGTCTCGTTCACACGATCCCTAAGTTCCTTACCTGGTTTAAAGTGAGGTACATACTTACCGGATAACGCTACTGTCTTACCTGTTTTGGGATTGCGCCCCATTCTTGGCGGACGGAAGTGAAGAGAAAAGCTGCCGAAGCCACGAATCTCTATCCTCTCCCCCGATGCCAGCGATTGACTCATATGCTCAATCATACACTTCACAGCCAGCTCTACATCCCGATAGGCAAGATGGCTCTGCTCCTTGGCAATAATCTCAATCAATTCGGATTTTGTCATTCTTGTCAGTTCTCCAATTTGCCGATTACTAAGGGGTTGCACATTTGTTGTACAACCCCTTATTTACGGTTTCGGAGTCTATTGATTCAGACTCCAGGCTTCAGTCGCCCTGATTATCCATCTGCTCTTTCAACAAATCGCCCAATGTCGGGACACTGGTTGCCGCATCCCGTGCATAGCCCTTGATGGCAGCTGCCTCTTCATCGGCATCCTTAGCCTTGATTGAAAGCGTAATGGTACGATTTTTACGGTCTACACCGGTGAATTTCGCCTCAATCTCGCTTCCCTCTTTGAGTACACTGCGTGCATCTTCCACCCGATCCCGTGAAAGCTCTGAAGCTCGTAGATAGCCCTCGACACCGTCAACAAGCGCAATAACCGCTCCTTTGGCATCGACTTCAGCAACGACTCCCTTGACGAAACTACCCTTTTCATGGGCCGCCACAAACGATGAGAATGGATCCTGTGCAAGCTGTTTGATACCCAACGAAATCCGCTCACGCTCCGGGTCAACAGACAGCACAACAGTCTCTAGCTCATCACCTTTCTTGAAGTTGCGGATTGCATCTTCACCTTCATCATCCCATGAGATGTCAGAGAGGTGAATCAAGCCATCGATACCGCCATCAAGACCGATGAAAATACCAAAATCGGTGATCGATTTGATATTCCCTGAGACATGATCACCCTTATTATGGGTAGCAGCAAATTCATCCCAAGGATTGGCTTTGCACTGTTTAATACCGAGTGAGACGCGGCGTCGCTCCTCATCGATATCCAATACCATAACCTCGACCTCGTCACCGAGAGAGACGATTTTGGAAGGGTGTACGTTTTTGTTGGTCCAGTCCATTTCTGAGACGTGAACCAATCCTTCGACACCTTCTTCTATCTCAACAAAACAACCATAGTCAGCAATGTTGGTCACTTTACCGAATAGGCGGGTGCTCTCAGGATAGCGTCGTGCCAATGCAACCCACGGATCGTCGCCCATCTGCTTGAGACCCAGTGAGACACGATTACGCTCACGGTCAAATTTCAGGATCTTGACGCTGATCTCATCTCCGATCTCAACCACTTCAGAGGGGTGTTTAACGCGTTTCCAAGCCATGTCGGTAATATGCAGCAACCCATCGATACCACCAAGATCAACAAATGCACCGTAATCGGTGAGGTTCTTGACCACACCCTTGATTTCTTGACCTTCCTGTAAATTCTCAAGCAGCTTATCGCGCTCTTCACTGTACTCTTGCTCAACAACAGCACGGCGTGAAACCACTACATTATTACGGCGGCGATCAAGCTTGATTACCTTGAATTCCAGATCTTTACCTTCCAGGTAGGCGGTGTCGCGTACAGGACGCACATCAACCAACGATCCCGGTAAGAACGCACGGATATCATTGAGTTCAACAGTGAAACCGCCTTTGACTTTACCGTTGATCCGACCGATTACGGTCTCTTCTGCCTCATGTGCCTTTTCGAGCACTTTCCAAGCTTGATCACGCTTGGCCTTTTCACGGGAGAGCCTGGTTGCGCCAAAGCCGTCCTCGACAGCATCCAGCGCGACTTCGACCTGATCACCGATCGCGACTTCGATATCACCATCGTTATTAAGAAATTGAGAACGTGGAATAACACCTTCTGATTTCAGGCCGGCATTGACAATAACTGCTTCGGAAGTGATATCCAGGACGGTGCCGATAATGATGGCACCACTGCGAAGCTGGGTACTGGAGAGGCTCTCCTCAAATAATTCTGCGAAACTTTCGGTCATGGGATTGGATTTCCTGCAACACTAGGTTGCACAGGCGGGACGAAATATATCAAGATCTTGTCCGCCAAGTTGTTAGCGTGAAAAAATACAGTCGGTAAAAAAAACCGACCACCTGTTCTTACTGTCGAAACAGCAGGTTATTGGCGAAGATTCGACAGGGTTGCAAACACTTTCTGCATTACCTGCTGAAAGACTTCATCCATAGCCATTGCTGTCGAGTCCAGCTGAAGTGCCTGATCCGCTGCCATGAGTGGCGCCGCAGAACGATTACTGTCACGCTCGTCTCGCTCTCTGATCTCTTCAGTAAGACGGGCGAGATTAACACCCAATCCCTTTTCTTTCAACTGTTTATAGCGCCTTAACGCCCTCTCCTCAGCGCTAGCTGTGAGAAAGATCTTAACCTCGGCCGTGGGGAAAACCACTGTCCCCATATCACGCCCATCAGCCACCAGACCAGGTGGTTTGGCATAGTCTCGCTGCCATTCCAGCAATGCATGTCGTACTTGTGGAATTGAAGCTACTTTCGAAGCAGCATTGCCTGCAGTTTCAGTGCGGATAAGATCTGACACATCCTCCTCTCCAAGCAGGGTTCTGCCACGAACGAAGGATAAAGGCATATTAGCAGCTGATTCGGCTATTTTGTCTACATGATCAACGCTAATATCAGCACGTTCTGTAATAATTCCAAGTGCACGATATATCGCGCCACTATCTAGAAAATGCCATCCCAGGGTTTCAGCCACCCGCTGAGCCAACGTCCCCTTACCCGATCCTGAGGGTCCATCGATGGTGATGACCGGCACTTTACCCATTAGCTTGAGACCTCGGCAATCACTAAACCGGCCTTTGAGGCCAGTGGAACAAATCCCGGAAAGGAGGTATTTACATTGGCACAGTCCGCGATCTCAATTGACCCCGCTGATCGCAATCCCGCCATCGCAAATGACATTGCAATTCTGTGATCCCCGTGACTTTCTACCTGTCCGCCCTCTATCGATCCACCTTTAATCACAATACCATCGACAGTAGGAACTGCATGGATACCAAGCTTATGCAGACCATCCGCCATAACTTGTATCCGGTCACTCTCTTTTACACGTAACTCTTCAGCCCCACTCAAGCGCGTCTCACCTTCAGCGCATGCCGCTGCAATAAACAGGGCAGGAAATTCATCGATCGCCAGTGGCACCAACACTTCAGGAATCTCTATCCCGTGTAAGCTACTGGAACGAACCTGGATATCGGCAACGGATTCTCCACCCACTTCTCTCCCATTGATGAGTTCAATATCCGCGCCCATCAGTCTCAGGATTGAAATCACCCCATCACGGGTGGGGTTGATGCCCACGTGCTCCAATACCATCTCGGAACCTTCTGCTATGCAGGCACCAACCAGAAAAAACGTTGCTGAAGAGATATCCGCCGGCACATCAATTTCAGAGCCATTTAAACAGCCACCACCCGTCACACAGATTCTGTTTGCGTTGCGCCGAACCGGGTAACCAAACCCTTCCAGCATACGTTCCGTATGATCCCTTGTAGGTGCAGGCTCGGTGACACAAGTTTCACCCTTGGCATAGAGACCCGCCAGCAGTAGTGCCGATTTGACCTGTGCGCTTGCCATGGGTAATTGATAATCAATGCCGTGCAGTTGATTATTGGCAGATATCACCAGGGGTGCCGTAGCAGCTTCTGTCGAGCCGATTTTTGCTCCCATCTGAATCAGCGGATCGATCACCCTTTTCATTGGTCGACCCGATAAAGAGCTGTCACCGATCAGTGTTATTGAAATACCTTGTCCAGCCAGCAAGCCCGATAGCAGCCGCATCGAGGTACCTGAGTTGCCCAGATCCAAAGCTGACGTTGGCGCACTCAGGCCATGCATGCCAACACCTTGAATGGTCACTCGGCCCTGCTTCGGCCCATCTATGTTGACCCCCATCTGACGGAAGGCATTCAATGTCGCCAGACTATCCTCACCCTCCAAAAAGCCGTTAACAACAGTCACCCCATTGGCCAAAGAGCCAAGCATGACTGAACGGTGTGAGATCGATTTATCACCCGGCACACGCAAGCTGCCTGTCAGCTTGCCACCAGGCTTTACCAGGTAATTGAGTTTTTCTTGCAAGTTAATACCACTCGTTTTGTTTCAACCTAAGATCCTAGGGCCTATTAACAACTTATGGGGTCACATCCCAATGGCACTTACTCAAGAAGAAAAGCCGCAAATGGACGCTAATCACCGCAAATCTCCGCAAATCTCCGCAAATGGCCTATAACAAGGATAACGCTTATTTGGCGTTAATTCGCGGTGATTTGCGTTTATTTGCGGCAGATCTTCTCGGGTGAGTTTCTGAGGCACGGCTAATGACGATGCTAGAATCTCTTAAGTAAGTGCCATTCGGGTCACATCCGTGTCCGTAATTACTATTACTCCAGATTAACACCATCCACATATCTATCACGTGCCTGCTTTGCGCGCTCAAAAACCTCCAGCAATCCCTCTTCATCACCACTTTGCAGGAGTGCCGCCAATTCATGTAGCTCATTGGCAAACCGGGTCAACATCCCGTTTAAGGATTTTTGATTGGCGACACAGATATCCCGCCACATAACAGGATTACTCGATGCAATTCGGGTGAAATCTCTGAAACCACCTGCTGCAAAGCGGAAGATTTCATCATTCTCTTTCATACGTGCAAGGCTATCGACCAGCGTAAAGGCAAGCATATGTGGAAGATGGCTGGTGGCGGCCAAAACTTCATCATGGTGATCCACTGACATATGCGTCACCTCTGCACCACACTGCCTCCACATCTTATCGACTCGATTCAATGCATCGGCGTTTGTCTCAGGCAAAGGGGTAAGGATTACCCGACGGTTACGATACAACTCTGCAAAGGCGGCCTCCACACCGCTACGTTCGGTCCCTGCGATGGGATGACCCGGAACATAAAAGTCCGGTATCTTCTGAAAGACAGCTTTGACATCGTCTACAACACTGCTTTTAACACTACCTGCATCGGTAACCACCGCATTATCCGCAAGCTCTCCACGCATGGCATGAAGAGTATCTCGCATCGCACCCAGCGGCACAGCGAGTAAGACCATATCGGCACCTTTGACGGCTTCGCCCACATCGTGAGTGAAATGATCAATCACTCCCCGGGCTTGCGCCTTCTCTAAATTGGCCCTACCACGCCCGCATCCGACAACCTCCTTTACCACACCCTCCTCTTTCAGGGCCATGGCGACAGAACCACCGATCAGACCCACACCAATAATCGCGAGCTTTTCAATCATCGCTTGAGCACCTTCTGTAGTGTCGTCAGTAGACGCGCGTTCTCTTCCTCCAATCCTATGGAGATGCGCAGGTGATTGGGTAAGCCATAGTTTGCTATCGGCCTGGTGATACATCCCTCTCGCAGTAGCGCCTGATCTACCGGGAGGGCCGCCTGCCCTAAATCGACGGTTATAAAATTCGCAACCGATGGGATGTAGTCTAAACCTAATGCTTCAAATCCATGGACATACTGCTGCATACCGGCACTGTTGATCATGACCGAACGCTGAATAAAGCCCTGATCCTCAAGTGCCGCTTGGGCAGCGGCCTGGGCAAGGCTGTTAACATTGAAAGGCTGTCGCACCCGATTCAACAGATCAGCAATAGTCAAACTTGATAATCCATACCCAATTCGCAGTGATGCAATGCCATATGCCTTAGAAAAGGTCCGGGTAACGATCAGATTTGGAAACTCATCCAGCCACTGCGTTCCATCCGGATATTCACTCTCTTTGACATATTCAACATAGGCCTCATCAAGAACCACGATGACATACTCGGGTACTTTGAGCAGGAAGGTATGCAACTCATCCTTGTTTAACCAGGTACCAGTTGGATTATTCGGGTTTGCAATCCAAATCACCCTTGTCCGGGAAGTGATCATCTGGAGCATACGATCAAGATCGTGCCCATAAGCATTGGCGGGCGCGATGACCAATTTGGCACCCACGGCTTGACTGCTGATAGGATAGACGGCAAAACAAAACTGGGAAAACAGTGTTTCCATACCAGGCACCAAAAAGACCCGTGCAACCATATCCAGGACATCATTGGAGCCATTACCAAGGGTGACACAGGAGGGATCGACAGCATGTTTTTCGGCAAGCGACTGACGAAGCTGAAAGCCACCACCATCCGGATAACGGGCCAGTTCGCTATAGCTTCGTGTGATTGCCTCGATCACATTCGGACTCACCCCCAATGGGTTTTCGTTCGATGCCAGCTTTATAGAATGGCTAATCCCCAATTCAAGCTCTAACTCAGAAAGTGGTTTTCCCGGCAGATAGGGTTTCAACTCCCTGATACCGGGAGCAGCAAGCTCGAGAAATGGATTCATCTGACTCGTCATTTTCAGTTACAGATCGCTAGGCAGATATTGATTTCAGGCTGCTGTCACAATTTTGCATATCGTCTTTTGAAAAATGGACATGAGATTAGTGCTTGTGACATATGAGCAGTTGCAAGGGCAGCTGTTAGATAACGGCTTTCGGGTATGAGCCAAGCACTTTGAATTGGGTGGCTGACTGTCCGATTTCCAGGAGTGCTTTTGTAAGATTGGCATCACTCCGGTGTCCCTCCACATCGATGAAGAAAACATAATCCCAACGACCACGGCGAGAAGGTCTGGATTCTATACGTGTCATACTGATGTCGTGTTCAGCAAAGGGTGTCAGCATCGAATGTAATCCGCCGGCTTCATTATGGATGGAGAACATGATACTGGTTTTGTCATCACCACTGGCAGGTGCATCTTGTCTGCCAATCACTAGAAAGCGCGTTGTATTTCCAGGCTCATCCTCTATATTCGATGCCAGTAGATTGAGTTGGTAAATCTGACCAGCTGCCTCACTGGCAATAGCGCCTGCCGCTGGTATCTCCGCAGCAAGCTTAGCGGCTTCAGCATTACTCCCGACGGCAACCCGTTCCACGTGAGGTAGATGCTGATCAAGCCAACCCCGGCACTGGGCCAAAGACTGAGCATGTGAGTATATTACTTTGATCGGCTGGATCGCTGTCTCACCACTAAGCAACTGATGATTGATAGGTAGCGAGACTTCACCGCAAATATGCAACGGTGAGTTGAGGAAAGTATCCAGGGTATGGGTGATAACACCTTCAGTTGAGTTTTCTACAGGTACCACGCCGTAGTGGCAGGCACCCGCCTCCACCTCACGGAAAGTATCGGGTATTGAACCCATGGAGGTGGTCTGAACTGAATGACCAAAATGTTTTAATACCGCTTCCTGGGTATAGGTTCCATCCGGCCCTAGGAAAGCCACATTCATGGGTTGTTCCAAGGCCAGGCAGGCTGACATGATCTCCCGGAACAGTCGCGCCACCTCCTCCTCTGACAATGGTCCTTGGTTTCGCTCCCTGACTCTGCGCAATACCTCAGCTTCACGCTCGGGACGATAAAACTCAGTCTGTGGATCCTCATTCAGCTTGATGCGTGCAACCTCTTGTGCTGCCTCTGCCCGTTCGTTGATCAGCTGTTGCAGCTGCAGATCTATTTCATCGATCCGAGTACGAATAGCGTTCAGTTTCACATCTTCTTTCATCGATTGACCCTAGCGCACATTGCGCCCTAGCCCGCACCTGTCAAAGAGCGTACCGACAAGACACCATTTATGGAAGCCAGCGTATCCAACAATTCATCAGATGGCTGCTGATCCACATCGAGCAGGGTCACAGCCACATCATCTCGGGACTTATTGAGCATGTCCAGAATATTCAATCCTTCGTTTGCCAGATCGGTGGATATCTGCCCCACCATATTGGGTACATTACTGTTTACCACGGCAATTCGATAACCACCATTACGGGGCAGGTTGATGGCAGGAAAGTTGACAGAATTGGTGATATTGCCATTTTCCAGAAAATCTTTGACCTCCTCGGCTACCATGATTGCACAATTGTCTTCAGCCTCTTTAGTGGAGGCACCAAGGTGTGGCAATGTAATGACTCGAGAATGGTCTTTAAGCAGATTACAGGGGAAATCGCACACATAGGCATATAGGTGCCCACTCTCCAATGCAGCTACAGTTGCTTCATTATCAATAATCCCGTCTCGTGCGAAATTGAGCAGTACTGAACCTGGCTTCAACAGCTTCAGGCGATCAGCATTGATCATGTTAGCTGTAGAATCGGTGAGCGGTACATGAAAAGTTACAAAGTCAGACTTAGAGAGCAAGTCGTCCACACTCAGCGCCTGTTCCACCTCAGAGGCCAGTTCCCATGCACTCTGAACAGTAATGGTGGGATCATAGCCAATCACATTCATCCCTAATGCACGCCAGGCGTTTGCAACCTTGACGCCAATGGAGCCGAGTCCGATGACACCCATTGTGCGACCAGGCAGCTCAAAGCCGACAAAATCCTTCTTTCCCGACTCAACTTGCTTTGAAATGACGGCATCATCCCCGGACAGATGGGTGGCGAACCGCCATGCCTGGCCTAGATTCCGTGCGGCCAGGAGAGCACCTGCGAGCACAAGCTCTTTTACTGCATTGGCATTTGCGCCAGGCGCGTTGAACACGGGTATGCCCTTTTCAGTCATTTGCGGCACAGGGATATTATTGACCCCCGCACCTGCCCTGCCAATCGCCTTTACACTCACCGGTATCTCCATATCATGCATTTTATAAGAACGCAGCAGGAGCGCATCCGGATGGGTAATTTCAGAGGCAACTTCGTAACAATCACGAGGCAGACGATCTAAACCAGCTACGGAAATATTATTTAAGGTCAGAATCTTATACATGTTATTTCTCTGCTAGTTAACCATTGACTCGTTCAAACTCGACCATGAAATCCATCAAGGCCTTGATGCCTGCTTCCGGCATGGCGTTATAAATACTGGCGCGCATACCACCCACAGAGCGATGCCCCTTGAGGGTCTTGAGTCCTTCTGCGCTCGCGCCCTCAATAAACTTACTGTCTAAACTGGCGTCAGCCAGAATAAACGGAACGTTCATCCAGGAACGACTATTGAGAGCCACAGGATTGGCATAAAAGTCAGAGCTATCAATGGTGTTGTAGAGCGCCTCTGCCTTACGTTGATTAATGGCGGACATGCCGGTCAGGCCACCTTTTCCCAACACCCATTTGAAGACCAGTCCCGCCAGGTACCAACCATAGGTAGGCGGTGTATTGTACATAGAACCGTTTTCGCTATGTGTCGCGTACTGAAACATCACCGGCGTATCATCAGCCGCATTTCCGATCAGATCCTCACGCACAATCACCAAAGTCAGCCCGGCAGGTCCAATGTTCTTCTGTGCACCGGCGTAAATAATCCCATATCGGGAGACATCGATAGGACGCGAGAGAATAGTCGATGAGAAATCAGCAATCAGCGGAACACTCCCAGTCTCCGGCACATAAGGAAACTCTACACCCTGTATGGTCTCGTTTGGTGTGTAGTGAACGTAGGCAGCATCGCTGCTGAGATTCAGCTCTGCCTGCTCAGGAGTCGTTGTAAAATTCGTCTGTTCCGTGCTGGCCGCCAGGTTGACATCAGCATAACGCCTGGCTTCAGCGATCGCTTTTTTAGACCAGGAACCGGTATTGATGTAATCGACCTTATGATTGTCACGGGTCAAGTTCATCGGCACCATGGCAAATTGGCTCGAGGCACCCCCTTGCAGAAACAACACCTTGTAGTTTTCAGGTATCTGTAATAAAACGCGAAGATCAGCTTCGGCCTGCTCTGCAATGGACATGAACTCCTTCCCGCGGTGGCTCATCTCCATCACCGACATTCCCGCGCCCTGCCAATCAAGCATCTCTTCCCTGGCTTGTTGTAGAACCTCTTCCGGCAACATCGCAGGACCGGCGCTAAAGTTAAAGACTCGTGACATCTATAGCCTCTCAATCTCTTAAATAGTTAGGGTTATTACGCTAAAAAAATAATTCCAGGGGTACATGCCAGCGAATGGCATAATCCAGGATTTCAACCTGAATCCATGGATTCAGGTTCAACTCATTCGATTCCGTTGTCACCATTCGGGGTAGGCCTATGGACATGTTCCATTGTCCAAGGAGAGCATCAGGTTTTTTAGCCTCGAAACAAGGCATGGAATGGGGCGCATTATCGATCTATTCAGCCCTTGTCTCAACGCAAAAAACAGAGCGAATAAGAGAACCAAGATGGAATAAGTCATTACTCCGGGACCCTTTAGCAACGATCAGTCGCTGTCGGTGATGTTTTCCGAATCCTCCTCTTCACCCTCATCTGTTTCGAGGTTTTCGATACGCTCGACACCGATTAATTTCTCTTTCTTGCTAAGGCGAATCATAATGACACCCTGGGTATTACGTCCCATCTGTGAGATTTCGCTGACACGGTTTCGTACCAGTGTCCCTCCATCTGAAATCATCATAATCTCATCTTCATCGATTACCTGAACTGAACCGACAACGTTGCCATTGCGTTCAGAGGTCTGAATCGAGATCACCCCCTGGCCACCCCGACCATGGATTGGATACTCTTTAATAGGCGTACGTTTACCGAAGCCGTTCTCAGTCACAGTCAGGACATCGCCTTCGTCAGCAACGATCAGGGAAACCACATGATGCCCCTCTTCCAAACGAATGCCTCGGACACCGCAAGCGGTGCGGCCCATTGCCCTGACCTTGGATTCAGAAAAGCGTACTGCCTTGCCGGTACTGCTGAAGAGAAGGATATCCTGCTCACCATCCGTGACGGCCACCCCAACCAGTTTGTCACCATCACGAAGATCCACGGCGATAATGCCATTGCTACGCGGTCGTGAGAAGGCCTCTAAAGGTGTCTTTTTCACGGTACCGGAACTGGTCGCCATGAAGACATAGCGGTCAGCCCCATAGTCACGCACAGGCAGAATCGCATTGATCTGCTCATCCTGATCCAGCGGCAATAGATTGACGATTGGCTTACCGCGGGCATTGCGTCCAGCTTGAGGCAGTTCATAGACCTTCAACCAATAGACCTTACCCATATTCGAGAAACAGAGAATGGTGTCATGGGTACTGGCAACGAAGAGTTTGTCGACAAAGTCTTCATCCTTGGTCGCTGTCGCGATTTTACCCTTACCGCCTCGGCGTTGAGCCTGATAGGTACTGATCGGTTGGGCCTTGGCATAGCCTGCATGGGAGAGTGTCACCACAACATCCTCTTCAGTGATCAGGTCCTCCAGGGTGAGGTCAAGACGGTTCTGGATGATTTCAGTACGGCGTTCATCACCATACTGCTCACGGATATCCAGTAGTTCGCCACGAATCACCTGCATCAGTCGATCAGGACTGCCAAGAATATCAAGAAGACCGGCAATTTTATCCAGTAACTCCTCGAATTCCTTAATTATTTTATCTTGTTCAAGACCTGTGAGCCGGTGTAACCGCAAATCCAGGATCGCCTGGGCTTGGACCTCAGTCAGACGATAGCCTTGTGCAGTGAGACCATACTCGTCAGACAGGTCTTCCGGCCGGGTACTGGAAGCACCGGTCCGTTCAAGCATGGACTCGACCGTGCCCGACTGCCAATGACGCGCCAACAGTCCTTTCTTTGCCTCAGCCGGGCTCGCGGCCTGCTTGATCAGCTGGATCACCTCGTCGATATTGGCCAGCGCTACGGCCAGGCCCTCCAGCACATGGGAGCGATCTCTCGCTTTGCGCAGTTCGAACAGGGTACGGCGGGTTACCACCTCGCGACGGTGGCGGATGAAAAACTCCAGCAGCTGTTTGAGATTAAGCAGGCGCGGCCGGCCATCCACCAAGGCCACCATATTGATACCGAAGACACTCTGCATAGCGGTCTGTTGAAAGAGGTTGTTGAGCACCACCTCTGCCACTTCGCCACGGCGCAGTTCGATGACGATACGCATGCCATCCTTGTCGGATTCATCACGCAGTTCAGTAATACCTTCGATCCGCTTATCTTTTACAAGCTCGGCAATCTTTTCGATCAGGCGGGCTTTGTTGACCTGATAGGGTAGCTCGTGGACGATGATCGTCTGTTTGCCATTGCTATCGTTGGTCTCTACCTCTGTGCGAGCACGCATATAGATTCTGCCGCGCCCTGTATGATAGGCCTCCTTGATACCGCTTGCGCCATTGATCAGGCCAGCAGTAGGAAAATCAGGGCCCGGTAGATAGGGCATCAACTGGTCGATGGAAATTGAGGGATCGTCGATCACCGCAACACAGGCATTAATCACTTCAGTGAGATTGTGGGGTGGCACATTGGTTGCCATCCCCACCGCAATGCCCGCTGAACCGTTGATCAGCAGATTGGGCGCACGCGCCGGCAGGACGGTAGGTTCACGTTCTGTTTCGTCATAGTTGGTAACGAAATCGACTGTCTCCTTGTCCAGATCGTCCAGCATGATGTGGGCAATGCGGGCCATGCGTACTTCGGTATAACGCATGGCAGCAGGAGAATCGCCATCCACGGAACCGAAATTGCCCTGTCCGTCGACAAGCATATAGCGCATTGAAAACGGCTGGGCCATGCGCACGATAGTGTCGTAGACTGCCGTGTCGCCATGGGGATGGTATTTACCAATCACATCGCCAACGATACGCGCAGACTTCTTATAAGCCTTGTTCCAATCGTTGCCCAGCTCGTTCATGGCATAGAGCACACGACGGTGGACGGGTTTGAGTCCATCTCGCACATCTGGCAGTGCACGACCCACGATAACGCTCATCGCGTAATCCAGGTAGGATTGTCGCATCTCGTCTTCGAGATTGACGGGGAGTACTTCTTTGGCGAATTCGGTCATCTGTTTTTGGTAACTTCCGCTATCGCCCTAGCTGATTCTGTAGGGCGTCAGAAAAAGCGCATTGTATCATAGCCCCCTGACACTGTGTTGTATAAAAAACGCCTGAAATCCAATTTCAGAAGCTCTCAGGTTAATCCATCAGAAGTTTTTGCATCTTTTTCTTATTTGGCGAGAAGACAACCCCCCTCTCTGTGACAATTGCATCCGCCAATTCGGCCGGGGTGACATCGAACACTGGATTCCACACTCCCACCCCTTGTGCGGCGATCTGTCGACCTCCACAAAACAGCAGCTCATCCCCACTCCTTACCTCAATAGGTATCTCC
>JAHXHU010000207.1 GCA_025656375.1 Candidatus Thiodiazotropha sp. (ex Ustalcina ferruginea)
CAACTGCTGAATTCATTTTTTCCTTCCTTTGCCATAAACCGGAACACTGGGAATTATAAATGAATATTTTATTCAGGACACTACACTAGTTTGTGGATTTAACCGCTTCGATTGTGGCGGAAACCACGTAGGACTCGACACCCCGCCCAGGTGCCCAATCACGAATAAACTCACGGGATTCATCCTTCGGCTGAATGTTGACCGAGGTGAATCCGGCATCCTTTATCCATCCTTCCAGATCACCAATCATTGATGCATTCCCCATACATCCAGCCACTAATTGCGGATCATTGCGCATCTCTTCCGGCATTTCAGCCGTCGCTACAACATCGGATATGGCAAGACGCCCTCCCGGCTTGAGTATTCTGTAGGCATCACGAAAAACCCTGGCTTTGTCGGGAGAGAGATTGATGACACAATTTGAGATGACGACATCCGCTGTGGCATTGGCAATCGGCAGATACTCGATCTCACCCAGGCGAAACTCCACATTAGTGTACTTACCTTGCATGGCGTTATTGCGTGCCTTGGATATCATGTCCGGGGTCATATCCACACCAATCACTCCACCCTCTTCACCGACTTCGGCTGCAGCCAGAAAGCAGTCAAAGCCGCCACCAGAGCCAAGGTCGACCACAACTTCACCCTGTTTCAAAGAAGCTATTGCTTTAGGATTGCCACATCCCAAACCCATATCGGCACCACTGGGCACCCTGGCGAGATCCTCATCGCTATAACCTAAACGGGTGGAGATGAGTGTATTGATAGCCGCCTCATCTGAAACACCGCAACAGCTCGATTCAATACCGCAGGCACTGTTTTCGTTATTCGCAACCGCTACCTGTGCATAAGCTTGACGTACCTCCTGACGATGAATATCCATTCCATCCACCAATTTAACATCTGGTGTACAGCAATCCGGTGCACAGCAATTTGTTTTATCCGACATCACGATCTCCACGTAATCTATTTTCAATAGGGTTGTAAAAAAAACCAGCCAGCCGATTCAAAACTGCAGGATCAATCCAGCAATCGACACGTTTTCCCTGCCGTGACATTTCGATCAATCCAGACCGGTGCAGCTCCTTCAGATGATGAGAGAGGGTAGAAGGCGCGATCTCCATCCCCTCACCCAGTTGACCCACGCTAAAACGCATTGTCTGCTCCAGGTCACAACGTGTACCCGGTAGACAACAGTTGCTCAAGCGCTGAAAGATGAGCAGCCGATGTGGATTCCCAAGCGCCTTAAACATCTCAGCAAGTTGCTTATCATCAGGATTAGTATTCGACATATTTCGAACTTTAGAACAAATAATGCATCAGCACAACCCATATCAAAATTTTGGCATACTTTTTACCAGGTCGATTAGTCTAGCGCGGACTTGTCAGCAGGAGGGCAGCATGCATCAACAAATAGTTTTTATTTTTTGCGTATACTACTGAAACATAATCACTAAAAAGAGATAATAATTTCGCTACCAATAGCGAAATGGTCCGGTATCAACATGGATAAAATTGGATTTCGGATAGAAACCGACACCACCTGCCTTCAAAGAAACAGCCTGATTGCGAAGCTGTTTTAGATCGCAACCACAAAGGCGGATATCAATCGCTTTACCCTGCATATGCAGGCTCCGCTTCGCCACGCCGCTACTCTTGTTGCGCAGCATCTTATTCGTCTCGGGTGAACGATAGGCAGAGATGATCTCAAATTCACCCGATGATTCCACACCCTGCTGTAGCAGGTAGAGCATGTCCAGCAGTCCTCGATCCATTTGAGCGGATTCACCGGTACGATGATCCCTGAGCAAATGGTTGAGTCTGTTGAGACTCTCGACCTGGTAATCACCTTCACTCCAATAAGTCACCTGTTCCCTCTCCCCTGTGTGGGTATGACGAAAAGCCAAACGGCGTCTCTCTTGATGGGGGATGGCAGCCAACAAAGGTGATGTAACCAGAAAGCCGGTTATTGAAGCACAGCCAGCTAGAAAACGGCGTCTGCTCAGTAAGAAATTGTGATGGGTAGGGAACTGGGATGACGCCATCTGATCAGGTTAACCTTGAATATGAGATGTAAACTTGTCTCTATTGTCGGCAGTACAAAGACAAAATCCACGCGCAGGTTAACAAAATAAGGACGGGTATGGCCAACCTTGTGACTCGAGTCACAGGAAAAGTGGACCGGTTAGAGGGAAGAGTCAGCTTCGTCCGCAGCGTGTTGGGCCGTTATCTGTCCAATCCCCTCACCCATGGCTAACATCAAACTGGTATCCCTTTGATAGATATCGGGTCGAAATTGGACATGTCCAGTCCCATCCACCCAGCTGGTGAAATAGGTAAGATAGACAGGCATAGGTTTGGATAATTGAGCAATCTGAGTTTCACCTGTTTTCAGCGCCCGTTCAAGCCAGCTCCTTTGCGGGAAATCAGCATAGCGAATCAACATCTGCGCCAGCTGATCGGCGGCCTCCACCCTGACACATCCTGAGCTGTAAGCACGATTCGGGCGCTTAAACAAACTCCGTGACGGTGTGTCATGGAGATAGATCTGATGCTGATTCGGCATATGGAACTTGATCCGGCCAAGACTGTTTCTGATCCCTGCATCCTGCTTCAAAACAAAGGGAAAGTTATCTTCATGGTATTGTGCCCAATCAATTTCAGTGGGTTCGAGTTCAACCCAACGACTGTCATCGCGACCATAGACACGGATCTGCTTGCTTTGCAGATATTCGGCGTCTTGCTGTTGCTTTGGCAACATATCCTGCACGGCGATTGAACGGGGTACCGTCCAAAGTGGATTCATCACCAAGTGGGTCACTCGACTGCCGAAGGAGGGGGTTTGCCGTTCCAGCCTGCCATTCACTGTGCGCTTGTGAAAAACCACTTGGTCCTGGTTCATCAGGCTGATTTCAAAACCCGCTGTATTCACTAATAGATGCTGTGGCTCCAATTCATGGGGCAACCAACGCCATCGTTCGAGGTTTGCACGGATTTGCGCGATGCGTGTCTCAACTGGATCGTTGAGTGCCTGGAATGTGGCAGGACCCACTACGCCGTCTTCCAGCAGGCCGAAACGTTGCTGGAAACGTTTGACTGAAACAACCAGGGATGGATCGAAATGGATGGGATCAGTGGCTTGTTCCTCCGTCTGAGGCGATTCCACAGCCAATCTTTTGCGGAGTGTTGCCACTGATGGGTGATAATCGCCAGGACGCAAGGTCAGGTCGGATTGAAGTGGCTGCCAGCCCCCCTTGGATTGAATGACCCGATATTCAGCGAGCGCTTCCTTGAGGTGCTGATAGGCTCTACTGTCAGGCCTGAGGCTGTCCAGCATCTGTTCGAACTCGTCTTCCAAAAGCGCTGTGGCCAAGGCATCCAGGGGATCGAACTCATCGGCCGGCAGTAACCAGAATGGATCCAATGCCGCTGGATCGAAACGTCCGAAGCGCAGATCCCGTGCCAGACGGAGATAACCATCTGTGAGTAACAACTCCCTGTTAACCAAGACATCCGTTGAAAAGTCATACATCAGCCCACGTAGATAATCTACATGGTAGTCTCCCGATGACAACCCCTCCAGATCAGGCAATGCCAACCAGCGAAACAGATACCGTCCTTGCTCAGTCAGCTTCCCTGCATGATGCCAGACGAATTGGTTCTGCTGTGTCTCATAGAAGCGCTCTATCTGAGGCCAATCGAGGGATAGCCCCTCCTCTAGCGCTGTTTCAATAGGCACCTCGAATGCCTGCTCATCCACGATGACAACCGCACTAGTTGCGACAACTCTCGTGACAAACAAACAGAGAACCAAGCCATACCAAAAACGCTTTTCGCCTATCAGCATATTTCTTTTCATCCAGATGCACCGAAATGCTGTCAAGCATTCACAATGCAGACCATCATGCTCGAGTTCAGGACTCAAGCTTAAGTTTAGGCGTTCAATTGCGGTTAAACAGGTTTACCCCTATCTATCCATGGTAAGAGTCTAATGGGTCTAACGGGTTGTAGCGTGAAAATTCGTAAAATCATACGCATCAGCTGGCTCAGTGCATCATCTCGCGAACGAGATTCCCACCCTGCCAATGCAGCAATATGAGATCTTTAGGTCTTTGAGGGGGGGGTAAAAGGTCAGGCCCCAATGGCACTTATACTTAAGAAGAAAAGCCGCAAATGGACGCTAATCACCGCAAATTTCCGCAATTGGCCTATACAAGGAAAACTCTTATTTGGCGTTTATTTGCGGCAGATCTTCTCGGGTGAGTTTCTAAGGCACGGCTAATGAGGATGCTCGAATCTCTTAAGTAAGCGCCATGCAGGTCAGGCCCGACTGATATCAAATGCCAATACCTGACGTATGTCGTCGCATCCTGTCAGAACCATCAGCAGGCGATCCAGCCCCAATGCGACACCGGCACATGACGGCAGACCTGCATCGAGGGCCTTTATCAATGACTCATCCATCGGCATGAGTGATTGCTGTGATTGCTGACGACGTCGGTTGTCGGCTTTGAAGCGCTGCAGTTGCTCGTGACCGTCTGTCAGTTCATGAAAGCCATTGGCGAGCTCTACGCCTGATAGATAGAGTTCGAAGCGTTCGGCTACTGGAGGATCCCCTTCTCTCACCCTCGCCAGCGCCGCTTGGCTGACGGGATAGTCATAGAGAAAAGTCATACCCGATTTGCCCAGTTGCGGCTCTATAAGCTGACTCAACAACAGATCGAGCCAGCCATCCCGACTATCCAGATTCAGCTCATCCGCACCCGGCACGCCCTGTTCGATTGCGCAGTGACGCAGATTTTCAATAGTCGCGGTATGAGGATCCAATGCAAGGGTGTGTTTAAATGCCTCAGCGTAGGTTAATTGCTCAACCTGGAGCGGGATATCGATGAGTCGATTGACCAGGCTAGCCATCTCATCCATCAACTGGAAGTGATCAAAACCCGGTCGATACCACTCCAGTAGTGTGAACTCTGGATTATGGCGACGCCCCAATTCACCATTTCGAAAGACTTTACAGATTTGATAGATAGCA
The DNA here is from genome assembly GCA_025656375.1 of Candidatus Thiodiazotropha sp. (ex Ustalcina ferruginea). GTDB lineage: Bacteria > Pseudomonadota > Gammaproteobacteria > Chromatiales > Chromatiaceae > Thiodiazotropha. Next base: position 5,036 of record JAHXHU010000207.1, read on the forward strand.
CCACTACCGGCGGCCAACAGCCGCTTCATCGGAAACTCGGGAGATGTGTGCAGGTAGAAGTCTGTCCCCTGTGCTGCAACAGGTCCAGTGTATCGCGTGGCAAAGCTCTCAATTGCCGGATCTGTCGTGGCAAAATGCGAGCAGATCGGCGTCTCCACTTCAAGTACACCGATCTGGTCAAAAAACTCGCGGATGCGGCCCAGCATCTCCGCCCTGGCCCGCATCATCTCAAGGGAGGCTGATGGCCGCCAGGTATCCGATTGGGCCATTAAATTTGTCAGTCTTCCTTGGCGCGGGAGACATACTCCCCTGAGCGGGTATCCACTTTGATCGCCTCACCGATCTGCACAAATAACGGGACACGTACTACAGCCCCTGTCTCAAGGGTTGCTGGTTTGCCACCACTACCTGAGGTATCTCCCTTCAGACCTGGATCGGTATCAGTAACATTCAACACCACAAATTTAGGTGGCTCAATAATGATCGGAGAACCATTCCAAAGTGTTACCATACAGCTTGCCTGTTCCTTGAGCCATTTGGCATTCTCCGCAACAGCCGCCTTATCAGCGCTGACCTGCTCGAAACTCTCAGGATCCATGAAGTGCCAAAACTCCCCATCATTGTAGAGATACTGCATATCGGTCTCATGCACATCAGCCGCTTCTACCGATTCACCCGATTTGAAGGTCTTTTCCAGTACTCTACCGGTCTTGAGATTACGAATTTTGACCCGGTTGAAAGCCTGACCTTTGCCAGGCTTAACAAATTCGTTTTCAATAATGGAGCAGGGATCCCCATCCATCATGAATTTCAGTCCACCTTTAAACTCATTGGTGCTATAGCTAGCCATGTCATCCTCACGAAACAATTCGATTGCGGCGCACATCATACCTGAGACTGGGTCAAGTTTGCAGACACCCGCATGGCAGCAGGTACTCGCCCAGGGCTTTACCAACTTATCCAGTCTGCTCGAATACCTGCAAATCGATGCCCCAGATCTTAGCCGGTCATTCCACGCCAGTCAGCAATTCACCCTTCGGGTGCCTCGAGAGTTTGCCGCCCTGATGCGCAAAGGGGACCTGAATGACCCATTACTCCGGCAAGTACTGCCGAGTCACCATGAGCTGTTGACAGTCGCTGGCTTTAGTACCGACCCGGTCGGCGATCGACAAGCTGAACACAGCCCCGGACTGCTGCATAAATACCATGGCCGGATCCTGATCATCACTACCGGTGCCTGTGCAGTCCATTGCAGATACTGCTTTCGACGCCACTACCCTTATGCCGGCAGCACAGCCACAGCTAGGCAGTGGCAGGGCATTCTCGACTATTTACAAGCCAACCCATCGATTGAGGAGGTCATCCTCAGTGGCGGTGATCCATTGATGCTCAGCGACAAAAAACTCGGAGAATGGCTGCAACAACTGCAACAACTGCCTCAGTTAAAGCGTCTACGCCTTCACACTCGTCTGCCCGTGGTTCTGCCACAACGCATCACCCGGGAATTAACCGGGCTGCTTCAGGCCTGTCGCTTGAATACCATCATGGTGATCCACACCAACCATCCTGCTGAGCTTTCACCGTCTGTTGCAGAAGCACTGCATAAGGTCGCTGCAGCTGGGGTCAGCCTGTTAAACCAATCGGTTCTGTTGAAAGGTGTGAATGATCAATGCGAGACGCTGGTGACACTGAGTGAGCGTCTATTTGAAATCGGTGTCATGCCCTACTACCTACACCGGCTCGATCGGGTTGCCGGGGCTGCCCATTTTGATCTGAACGAATCAGCCATCCAAAACCTGCAACAGCAATTGCTTGCAAGATTACCTGGCTACCTGATGCCAAAGATGGTGCGTGAAATTGCAGATGAGCCTTCAAAAACACCACTCTAAAGCTAAAAATGACCATTCAGGGAAATTTGTGGGCAGACTTCCCTGATCTCGTCATTCCGACGGATGTCCTCTACTGTCCGGAATATATTTCATTGACCAGCACCCCGGTTTTTGCACCTATTCGTCTGGTAAGACTATCTGCAACTTAACCACCAAGCCCAAATAGTCTTTGTCTTGTCCATCAAGAGATTGGTGGGGCAGGGCCCCACCCTACGGTCCATTTCGATGTGTAGGGTGGGGCCCTGCCCCACCGTAAGACACCGAAAGTTTAAGTCTCATCTGCGACTTATTCTGCCCAAATAGAGATGCTGCCTTACAGCCAGACCAATCGTGTTCATTTATTCCGAACAGTAGTGGATGGATGCCGGGATCCACGTTATTCAGTGAATCAATCGTCAATAACCAACGCTTCCATCGGCCAGCGGGGTTGGACTGAAAACCGTAGTGCCTCAGCTTCACCCGCCAATAATCGCTGGCAACCGGCATAGGCAATCATAGCGCCATTGTCGGTACAGAATTCCGGCCGCGGATAGTAGGCTGCCCCACCCTCCTTGTTCATCATCTCGTCAATACGTTGTCTCAACCGCCGATTGGCGCTCACGCCGCCGGCTAAGACCAGTGTCTTGATGCTGGTCTGTCTGACAGCACGACGACACTTGATCAACAAAGTATCGACCACAGCCTCTTCAAAAGCACGGGCGATATCCGCCCGGGTCTGCTGGGAGATGACACCCCCTTCCTGCTTTCCCGCTTCCTGCAGCGTATTCAGTGCAAAGGTCTTCAAACCACTAAAGCTGAAATCGAGACTGGGCCGGTTTGTCATTGGACGGGGAAAACGGTAGCGAGAGGGATCGCCCTGCTCCGCCAGTTTGGCCAGCTCAGGGCCACCCGGATAGGGTAAACCCAATAATTTAGCCGTTTTATCAAAGGCCTCACCAGCGGCATCATCAAGGGATTCACCGAGCAATTGATAGTGACCGAAGCGCGCCACTTCCACCAATTGGGTATGACCGCCGGAAACCAACATCGCAACGAAAGGAAACGGTGGCGGCTCATTTTCAAGCATGGGGGCCAGCAGATGTCCTTCCATATGATGCACACCCACTGCCGGGATACCCCATGACCAGGCCAGACTACGCCCCACCGAGGCCCCTACCAACAGGGCACCCACCAGACCAGGACCGGCAGTGTAGGCAACACCATCCAGTGAAGAGGCCTCCACACCCGCATCATGGAAAAGCTGTCGGATCAACGGTAACACCTTTCGCACATGATCCCTGGACGCAAGTTCCGGAACCACCCCACCATAGGATGCATGCAGTTCGACCTGACTATGCAAAGCATGTGCAAGCAAACCCTTTTCACTGTCAAAAATGGCTACACCGGTCTCATCACAGGATGTTTCTATACCTAAAACACGCATATTTGGGGGTTTTTCCTGAATATTTACGCCTTGCCTTTGCAAACCGGAGTGGCTATGAGTAGAATCTCCGCCTTTCGACCGGCTAGAAGCTTAACAGATTAGAGGAAACAGCATAGATGCCTAACGTACGCGTCAAAGAGAATGAACCATTTGAAGTAGCCATGCGCCGATTCAAGCGCTCCTGCGAGAAAGCAGGTGTGCTCGCCGAAGTCCGTCGCCGGGAATTCTACGAAAAGCCCACATGGGAACGCAAACGTAAGGCTGCCGCGGCCGTTAAGCGCAATCTGAAAAAGATTTCCCGCGAAAGTCGCCGCTTCGAACGTCAGTACTGATCTGTCCCCTACAGCAGTGCCAGCCCGGATGCTTAAAGAACAGATCCTAGATGACGTGAAGGCAGCCATGAAGGCAAAGGAGAAGGCACTCCTCGGCACCCTGCGCCTAATCACGGCAGCGATCAAACAGCGCGAGGTGGATGAACGCATCGAGCTGGACGACACCCAGGTGCTCGCTATTCTGGACAAGATGATCAAACAGCGAAGGGACTCTGTCAGCCAGTATGAAAATGCAGATCGTCAAGAGCTGGCTGACCAGGAAAAGCGAGAAATCGCGATTATCGAAACCTATATGCCTGCCGGTCTAAGCGATGAAGAAGTCGCTGCAATGATCGACAGCGGCATCAGCGAAATCGATGCAAAAGGTATGCAGGATATGGGTAAGGTGATGGGACTGCTCAAACCCCAGATGCAAGGCCGCGCTGACATGAGCAAGGTCAGCGGTCTGGTCAGACAAAAACTGGCCGGCTGACGCACACCAAGCAAATATCGGCTATTCTTGCTGTCATGGCCGCCCTCTCAATGGCCAGCTGACACTCATGGCCGGAAAAATCCCAACACATTTTATAGATGACCTGTTGAATCGCGTCGATGTTGTCGACGTGATCAACCGTCGCGTGCCCCTGAAAAAAGCGGGCCGTGACTATCAGGCCTGTTGCCCTTTCCACGATGAAAAAACGCCTTCATTCACGGTAAGCCCACAAAAGCAGTTCTACCACTGCTTCGGTTGCGGGGTGCATGGCTCGGCCATCAGTTTTATCATGGAGTATGACAACCTGGGTTTCGTAGAGGCCGTTGAAGAGTTGGCCCACTCTGCAGGCATTGAGGTGCCGCGTGAAGCCGGTATTGACCAGGGACCTGATCTACGCCCCCTGTATGCACTGATGGAAGAGGCTGGCCACTTCTATCGCCATCAATTAAAGCACCACCCCGATTCCAGCCAGGCTATCGATTATCTTAAATCCCGAGGATTGAGCGGGGAGATCGCTGCCACGTTTGGTATAGGCTATGCCCCGCAGGGTTGGGATAATCTACTCTCTGCACTGGGCAAGGATAAACCCACCCTCTCACAACTCCTCGAATGCGGTTTGACCAACGAGGGGGATGGCAAACGTTATGATCGTTTCAGAAACCGCATCATCTTTCCCATTCGTGATCCCCGTGGGCGCATCATTGGTTTTGGCGGTCGCGTTATCGGCGATGACAAACCGAAGTACCTCAACTCACCAGAGACACCACTTTTCCACAAAGGGCGGGAACTTTATGGTCTGCACGAGGCGCGTCAGGAAAACAACAAAATAGAGCGGTTATTGGTTGTCGAGGGCTATATGGATGTTGTTGCACTGGCCCAGCATGACATTATCAATGCCGTCGCCACCCTGGGTACAGCAACCACCCGTGACCACCTCGAACTGATCTTTCGTACCTGCCCGGAAGTTGTTTTCTGCTTTGACGGTGATCGAGCCGGCAGCGATGCGGCCTGGAAAGCACTATTGACCAGTCTGCCCCTGATGCAAGATGGCCGTGAAGTGAAATTCCTATTCTTACCGGAAGGCGAAGACCCTGACACCCAGGTACGCAAAGAGGGAAGCGATGCTTTCAGACAACGCATTGAGCAGGCACAACCGCTCTCCCAGTTCCTCTTTCATCAACTCACCCATCAGGTGCAGATGGAAAGCATCGATGGCCGTGCAAAGCTGTCCCAGTTAACCAGACCCCACCTGGAAAAACTTCCTTCAGGTGTATTTCGCCGGATGATGTTCCAGCATCTGGAAGAGCTGGTAGGCATTAAGGGAGGGCATCTCGATACGGGTCACCAGGGAACGACTCAAACCAACAGAGGCAGCGTCAACCAACAGCCCCAGCAGAGTCAACGTCCTACACCTGTTCGAATGGCTATTGCACTTTTACTGGATAGTCCCCACTTACTAGCCATAGCGGATAGTGTTGATAGCGACTGGCAAAAGTGGGATGCACCCGGCATCAACATTCTCAACCGGCTACTTGAAATAATTCGTTCCCAACCTACGCTTAACAAAGCAGCCCTATTGGAGCGCTGGCGGGATTCGGAGCACTTCTCCCACCTCAACAAACTGGCCAACTACAGGTTCGACCTTCCAGACATGGATCAGGGGGCTGAATTACGTGACGCACTCCTCAGATTGAACCAACAGTTCCACAAAAGCACCTGGCCGCAACCCGGGAATCTACGGCCTAGTGAACTGTCTGAAGATCAGCTGAATGAGCTGAAACGCCGCTATCCCGGCACAATCAGCCAGGATGAAAGCTAAGGTGTGGATAAGACATCAGAACCACTGATAATTGGAACAACTATATAAAAATGTGCTAGTATGGCGAGTTCAGTCTACGTATTGCCAACCTCGTCTGATTACAAGGTAAAAGATGAACCAGGAACAGCAGCAATCTCAATTAAAACAACTGATTGCAAAAGGTAAGGAACAAGGTTTCCTGACCTACGCGGAAGTTAATGATCACCTTCCTGAAGGGATAGTCGAACCAGAACAGATAGAGGATATCGTTCGCATGATCAATGACATGGGCATTACTGTCCATGAAACGGCGCCCGATCTGGAAGATAACACCCTTAGCGACAACGCCGTATCCACCGATGAGGATGCTGCCGAGGCCGCCGCCGCCGCACTTGCCAGTGTAGACAGCGAATTTGGTCGCACTACTGACCCGGTTCGTATGTACATGCGTGAGATGGGCACTGTCGAATTGTTGACCCGCGAAGGTGAACTGCGAATCGCCAAGCGCATTGAAGAGGGTCTGAACCAGGTCTCTGCCGCACTCGCCACCTTCCCAACTACCGTCGACCTGTTGTGCCGCCAACTGGAAGGGATTGAGCCGGGCGAAGTACGTCTGGCTGATGTCACCAGTGGGTTCATCGATCCTAACGAACCCGATGAGATTCCCACGCATGTACAGCCTCAAGCAGTCACTAACAACACTAACAAAACCAACACCGACGAGAAAGGCGATAGTGATTCTGAAAGTAATGAACCGGAAAATACCGGTCCAGATCCTGAAGAGGTTATCGCGAAGGGTAAAGAGTTGCGTAAACGATACAATGCGCTTTGCACTGTATTGAAAAAGCAGGGCCGCTCCAGCACAAAGGCACAGAAGTCCCTGGAATCCGTCTCTGAGTCGTTTCTGGAATTCAAGCTGGTCCCCTTCACATTCAACCTGCTTGTTGCAACCCTACGTAAGACCATCGAACGCATCCGCAACCAGGAACGCATTATCATGAACCTCTGCGTGGACAAGGCCCGCATGCCACGCAAAGAGTTTATTGGCTCATTCCCGGACAACGAGACCAATCTCGATTGGATCAACGACCAGATCAAAAAAGGCAAGGCCTCCTACTCAGAAGCCCTTGAAGAGCATGCAGAGGAGATTCTGCGTGCGCAAAAGCGCCTTGTCACCATCGAAAAAGATTGCCAATTGACGATCGGTGAGATCAAAGAGACCAACCGCAAGATGTCGATCGGCGAGGCAAAGGCCCGTCGCGCAAAAAAAGAGATGGTGGAAGCCAATCTTCGACTGGTCATCTCCATCGCCAAGAAGTACACCAACCGTGGACTGCAATTCCTCGACCTGATTCAGGAAGGCAATATCGGCCTGATGAAGGCAGTTGATAAGTTTGAGTACCGTCGCGGCTACAAGTTTTCGACCTATGCAACCTGGTGGATTCGCCAGGCCATTACCCGCTCCATCGCCGACCAGGCCCGTACCATCCGTATCCCGGTGCACATGATCGAAACGATCAACAAGCTCAACCGCATCTCCCGTCAAATGATTCAGGAGATGGGCCGCGAAGCGACACCGGAAGAGCTGGCGGAACGTATGGAAATGCCGGAAGACAAGATTCGCAAGGTGTTGAAGATCGCCAAAGAACCCATCTCCATGGAGACCCCCATCGGCGATGATGAAGATTCGCACCTGGGTGACTTCATAGAGGATTCAGGTGTCGTCTCACCCATCGAGTCAGCCACATCAGAAGGTCTTGGTGAAGCAACCCAGAATATGCTGGCAGGGCTAACCAGCCGGGAAGCCAAAGTGCTGCGCATGCGTTTTGGCATCGATATGAACACCGATCACACCCTTGAAGAGGTTGGTAAGCAGTTCGATGTCACCAGAGAGCGTATTCGCCAGATCGAAGCGAAGGCACTGCGCAAGTTGCGCCACCCTTCCCGCTCCGATCGACTGCGGAGCTTCCTCGACAACGATTGATAACAGCAAGAAACCGGTATTTTTAGGTCAGTCATCTGTACCAGAAGATACCGGTATCTGCTACAATCCCGCCGTTTCCGGGCCCATAGCTCAGTTGGTTAGAGCAGGGGACTCATAATCCCTTGGTCCTAGGTTCGAGTCCTAGTGGGCCCACCAGGTAAAATCAATAAGTTAAGTGATTTTTAAACTTGTCTTAATTATTGCTAGTGCACATAGTGCACAAACATGTAGTGATTTTACCTTACAACTCAAAATCATCCTTCACTAAAATTTAGAACCCTTGATTATTACGTTTAATTTGCTTAATTGTTAACATCCCAAGCATAATTCAAATAATTTCCCAATAAATTCAATAAGATAAAAAAATAACTATACGCAAAGTCGTGTACTATTTGGTTATTATGCAAAAAAAGTTATAAATTTAGGATTGAAATTTAGTCCGGGTTAACATATATATAAACCAAGAGCATCATAGATAGATGATTTTCCATCAAGGAGCGAAGAAAACCATATATTTCACCGATCATGGTGAAACATCACTTGAAGTGGCTGAAGAGCATGTTCCAAGCAATCAAAATTGTGGTGCGCAATTTCGACGCCTCTTATCTAGATTAGGTGATATTGGAAAATTAAACTCACCTGAACAATTAAGAAATGAAGGGAATGGTATATTTGCCGTTAAGACAAGATGCGGTCTCAGGGCGTATGGGTGGTTTTGTAATGACCCAACAACAAATGCCCCATTATTTGTAGTTGGACACTGTGCTTATAAGAAGAAAGATAAGGCAAACCCTCTCGATTTAGAGAGAGCAATTGAAGAACGGAATAATTTTCACGGGATCACATTATGGCAACAATGAACCTTCAGCAGTGGTTAAATGAGTCAAGAGAAAACCAAATCGGCTATGCTGAGGAGGGTCTTATTCTTGATGTAACTGAAGCGATCTGGGAACTCCTCCAGGCAAAAAACATTTCAAAAGCAGAATTAGCTAACCGCATGGGCAAAAGTAAAGGATTTGTCAGCCAAATTTTAAATGGCTCTCGCAATATGACTTTACGCACTCTTGCTGATATTGCATTTGCGCTTGATGCAAATCCTAAAATTTCACTTTTAGAAGAAAATGGCACTATCCAATGGGCACCTCTTGGAACTGTTGTTCATTTGAATCACATACAAACCGCTATTGCAGGGCAAGATACTGAATGGTCTGAGCCCACTTCTTTATCAACGCGTCCATCTTTGAAAGCAGTGGGCTAATAATGGACTCAAACAAGGTCAATCAAGCAATTAGGCACTTATCTATCCGCGACGTTAGATTAGATAACACTTCTGCGAATGTATCAGAGGATTTCGATCCTTTATTCCCAAGGACTGATAACATACAAATTCAGTTTAAAAGCGGAATATTAAGATCAGAAACAATTGAGTTTGAGTCTAGCAATACTAAAGAAAAAAATAGTTTTCTGAGAGCTAGATATAACTGTGCTTTCCGAGCACGACTTGTTGACAGAGCACCAGGCAATGAAACTATTACTGATGATTCTCTAGATACAGAAGAAAGCATAAAGGATATCGTACAAGTTTCAGCTGAGTTTGTAGCATACTACACGATGGCAAGAGAACTCGAACAGGAATTGATTGATGAATTTTGTAAATTCAATGTTGGTTATCACGTATGGCCATATTGGAGAGAATATGCCTCTTCAATTGCATCAAGATTGAGATTACCCCCAATCATTCCACCTCTTTATGTTATACCTACCTTTGATACCGGGGACTAGGATTTATCCACTTCTTACAATCACAACTAATACCTTTAACACACAAAGTCAATCCGTCAGCCAGCCCCCACAAATAATAGTTCTGCAAACACCTGAATATATTCCTTCTTGCCAGTTTGAATGTTTCGTTTTGCTAGGTAATAGTTTTTTACGTCATCAAAAAAAGACTCAATTCAATTTCAGATTTTCAACCTAGACGGTTGAAAATTACCCAGAGTTACCCGACAGAATTACCCAGACACCCACCCTTAAATATTGCCAAATTCAACGCCATGTGGGAATCTACGGTAATCTCCCCATTAATAATGGGACTCAAAAGTAGTCACTGTTAAGCTGTCTGAGCCAGCTTCTGTATCGGGGTGATTCCACCTAAT